>NZ_JAPQLN010000108.1:9272-12895 GCF_028981745.1 Wolbachia endosymbiont of Drosophila tristis
GTGGTAGTGAAATTTCTTTTACTCAAATTTAGGTATTCACTGACCGTTCTTGTTATAAATACCAGAATAATAAGCTACTGATATTCTCCATCTTTTTTATCTTTAATCCATCATAGCTAGCGATGCAACAAAGCCATTCCAGTGTCAAGCACTGGAATGACATCATCTGTTGTGCAATTTACCTTCAAAAATGAATGTTCGTACAGTTATGGAAGACACATTGGAATGACACTATTTGCTGTCTTCAAAAATAAACATTCGTAAAGTTGTGCTTTTAATATGGGTTATCAGTTTAAAAATGTTGCTAATCAGCATATATGAATGTAATATTAATTAACATTCATAAACGAAGCAATACCATGGAAAATAGTTATAATGCCGATGCAATAAAAATCTTAAGGGGTCTTGATGCTGTAAGGAAACGTCCAGGTATGTACATTGGTGACACTGACGATGGATCTGGCTTGCACCACATGGTATATGAGGTTGTTGATAACGCAATAGATGAATCTTTAGCTGGGTATTGTGATAAAATTGAAGTTAGCATAAATAAAGATGGTTCAGTATCAGTAACCGACAATGGTCGTGGCATTCCAACTGACATTCATGAAGAAGAAGGAATATCAGCAGCAGAGGTAATAATGACTCAACTCCATGCTGGTGGTAAATTTGACAGCAATACCTATAAAGTTTCTGGGGGATTACATGGTGTTGGAATCTCAGTTGTGAATGCATTATCAAGCTGGTTGGAATTAATTATTTGGCGCAATAAGAAAGAACACTTTATGCGTTTTGAAGATGGTGAGTCTATTGAACCTTTAAAGGTAGTCAACGAAAATACAAACAAAAGAGGAACTAAAGTCACGTTCATGCCATCAACAGAGACTTTTAATGGCATTAATTTCAGTTACTCAACGCTTGAAAGTCGTATAAGAGAATTAGCATTTTTAAATTCAAATATCGACATTACTTTACGTGATCTGCGCAATGAACCATATACAGAATCTCATTTCAATCAGAGCAATCAATCTAAAGACAATTTTGGTACAGCAAATTTTGTGCAGTATTTAGATAAGAATAAGACACATGTAACTAAAATTGCCAGTATGAAAGGAGATGCAGAAGATCTTGGCATCAGCTTGGAAATATCGATGGAATGGAATGATTCCTACTATGAGAATATGTTGTGTTTCACTAATAATATACGGCAACGAGATGGTGGTACGCATTTGGCAGGATTTAGATCTGCACTAACTAGATGTATCAATACCTATGCAACTAATGAAGGGTTTTTAAAGAAAGCAAAAGTAAATTTAACTGGAGAGGACGTTAGAGAAGGTTTAACTTGTGTTTTATCTCTTAAGATTCCTGATCCTAAGTTTTCTTCACAAACAAAAGATAAACTAGTTAGTTCTGAAGCACGTGCAGTTGTAGAAAGTATAGTTTCTGATAAATTGAGCACAATCCTTGAAACTGATCCCAAATTGGCAGCAAGCATAGTAGAAAGAGCAATCAGGTCAGCAAAAGGAAGAGAAGCTGCAAGAAAAGCGCGCGAGCTAGTTAAAAGCAAAAACAATATTGATATTGCAACTCTGCCAGGAAAGCTTGCTGATTGTCAGGAAAAAGCTCCTGAGTTATCGGAATTATTTATAGTAGAGGGTAATTCAGCAGGTGGTACTGCAAAGCAGGGGCGTAATCGTAAAACACAAGCAGTGCTTGCCTTAAGAGGAAAAATTCTAAACGTAGAACGTGTAAGTTTAGATCGTATTTTTTCATCTGCAGAAATAGGCTCTTTAATTACTGCAATTGGTGCTGGAATAGGGAGTGAACACTTCGATATTGAAAAAGCTAGATATCATAAAATTATCATCATGACAGATGCAGATGTTGATGGTTCACATATAAGAACTTTGATTCTAACTTTCTTTTTTAGACATATGCGTGAAGTTATTGAAAAAGGTTACTTATACATAGCACAGCCACCCCTCTATAAAGTTACAAAGAATGCCAAAGACACTTATATTAAAGATGACGAAACTTTTGAAGAGTATATAATAAACTCAGCAGTTAAAAGATTAACACTAAGTGGTACAGCTACAGAATTTAACAACTTGCGCCTTATTTTGAATAAATGCGTTAGCACTTCTAATATTAGCAAAAATTATGATAGAGAAATACCACAAAATCTCTTAGAGTCATTGCTAATTTTAAGTAAAAAGAATGCTCTATCATCGGCTGATGAGATATTAAAGTATTTGAAGTTAATGTACAGCGAATACACTTGGGAAGTGGAAATAAAAGATGAAGAAAAAGAAATTCATATCTCTAAATTGTTTCAAGGACTGGCAGACAAATATATATTTGCACTTAGTATGCTTGAAGGCAAAGATATGCAAAACATATTAAGTTTGCTTGATGGTATAAGTAATTTATTTAATGGTGATTCATTTTTAAAGTCACAAGAAACTGAAATAAGAATCACTTCTCCAAGTACGCTTGCAAAAATAATAATGGACTATGGTAAAAAAGGTTTAACTCTGCAGAGATTTAAAGGTCTTGGTGAAATGAATGCTGATCAGCTATGGGATACTACGTTAAATCCTGAGGCTAGAACTTTATTAAAGGTTGAAATAAAAGATTGTGAAGAAGCTGATTCCATATTTTCAATATTAATGGGTGATATAGTTGAACCACGCCGTGATTTTATTAATAGCAATGCACTTAATGTGCATGATGTTGATATTTGAACTTTTAGCAAAATGTACGAACGTTACGGGTTTAAGCAAAGACTGTGTCATTCAAGTAGCTGACACTGGTTCCTTTATAACGGTGTCATTCCAGTGCTTGACACTGGAATCCAGGTTGCTCACAAGCAAACTAGCATAGAAAGTGGTTACAACGTTTTCGATGAGATTGCAGAAAGGCTGGATTCCAGTGTCAAGCACTGGAATGAAAGCAGTCCTACGTCATGCCGCGATTCATTCGCGGTATCTCTAGATCCCGCTAACAAGCAGCGGGATGACGGTTGTCAGGGTGTCATCCCACTACCTTCTCCTGTCATCCCAGTGCCTCCCTCCCCTGTCATCCAAGTAGCTTGACACTTGTATCTTTATGATGTGAGGCATTAGAGCTAAAATACCTCACAGGGAGGGTGAAGCTGATGCAACGCTAATGCCATTAAGGCCGAATCCCAGATTTTGCTTCCCTCCCATAGAGTTATAGCTCTTCTCATAATAATCCCAATAAGGTAAGAATGGATTTATGGTAGAGGGGTTTGTATGCCAGCAGCGTATAGTTACGACTTAAGGAAAAAAGCAATGGAAGCAATGGAAGCATTGGATGAAGGAGAAAGTAGAGCAACTGTTGCCAAGTGACCTTACCCAGAAAAAGTGGAGAGAAAGAAAGGAGTTTTTTCGGGTAAAATAAAATTTTGGAGGATTAGAAATGGCAAGAGAATATACGGCAGAATTCAAATTGGAAGCTGTTAAACTGGCAAATGAACAAAGAAAGGCAGGTCAAACAATTACAAAAATAGCAAAGGATTTAGGAATAAAGGGTGGTTTATTAGGAAAATGGATAAAGAAACACAACGAAAAAAAGTCGGCAGCAGATGCATTTCCAGG
>NZ_JAPQLN010000109.1:0-9153 GCF_028981745.1 Wolbachia endosymbiont of Drosophila tristis
TATTGCATTCCAGAACAATTTGATGCATCATTCTTTTTGTAAAAAACATTCCACACTTTCTCTCCACTTTTTCTGGGTAAGGTCATTTTTGCCTTGACCAAGAAAAAATTCAGCTATTGCCTTACTTTCTCTTGCAACAACTTCTTCCTTAATAATTTTTCCTTTCTCATCAACGATACTTATAAAAGTTTCTTTTAGTGAGATCGCTATAATATTCCATGAGACTGCTCCTACTAATAAAAGTTTAAATTATTTTTGAAGAACTTATTCTACTGAATTCGTTACTTCGTGCTAAAATAATGGACTCCATCATTCAACAGCAATTACAGTATGTTTACCCTTTTTCTTGTTATTTTTCTAATCTATAGCTAGCGTTCAAAACCATATTCGAAAATACGTTTTCGGATTTTTTTTAATGCTGTTTATTTCATCCTCAACATCGTCTCTACCTTTATGAACTAAGTAGCAGCATTAAAAATTATAACGTACCCCTATCTCTAGAGTTGCATCTGGTATTTGTTTTGCTTTTATACCACTTAGTTGCCCACCCATGGTCATACCAACTGCACCAATTATCTGTGGAGTAATTTCATAATCAACACCTAACTTTAGTTTATAGGAAATAGAACTCAGTATTTTATCTACTACAGATGAACCAGCAGCTTCACCACCTGATTCTGGAGCACCTTGTGTTTCTTCTTCCTTTTCTTTTTCTTCTTGTGAACTATTGCCATCACCATCAACTGTATCACTAACACCAAAGCCAAAAGGTGTTATTTGGAGATATCCTCCTAAACCTCCGCTGACATATAGTTTAACGGGATCAATATCAAGGTCAGGATAGAAGCGGTAGTTTGCCAATAAGCTAGCTCCTATGCTCTTTAATGACTTAATATTACTGAGAACCTCAAGTTCAAATTTAGAGTTTTGGTCATAATGGTAACCAAGAACAACACCAGGTTTCATTTTAAAGCCACCACCCCAACCAGCACCAAAGTTTAAACCTGCATAGTACTTATCTTCTGACTTACTTGCACTATTACTAGCTGCACCTGCTAGAGATGAAGTAAGCAACACAGCCAAAACGCACAATCTCTTTATTTTCATATAACTCCTCATACAAAAAAATATATAATGCATAAGTATATATCCTTTATATTAAAAAAGATATAACTACATGTCAAAAAAAGTATAGCCATAAAATCAGATTATATAAAACGTACTACTCAGGTCTTTTATATAACTATATTTACTATCTTATTTGGTACAGCATATACAGTGCGAACTTTGCTTTGATCGATCTTACTGGACACAGAGTCTATCGCTATTTTCTTCAATTCTTCTTGAGGTAAGTTAATTGCCACCTTGATTGTTGTACGTAATTTTCCATTGATTTGCACTGCTATAGTTACCGTATCGTCAACTAATAATGATTCATCAGCTTTTGGCCAAGGTTGACCTCCTATTTCTTGCCATAGGCTTTCAGCTAGATGTGGTATGAATGGTTCGATTACTCTGATTAATATACATATACCTTCATCAATAAGAGATTTTCCAGTTTTTACGTCTATTTCAGCTATTAAATTCGTCATCTCACGAAATTTTGCCACTACACAGTTTAATCTGCAGTTTTCCAAGTCATCTGTAAGTCCGTGTAAGAGTTTATGAATTTTTTTTCTGTACTCTAGAAGTCCACCCGTAACATTTTCATTATCATAGTGTATATTTACAGGTCTTAGCTGCATGACCATACGCCACAATTTATTTACATAACGAGAACAACCTTCCACGCCATCATCGGACCATTCCATATCTTTCTCCGGAGGAGTGTCGGACAACACAAACAAGCGAGCAGTATCAGCACCATACTTTTCTATGATAAAGTTTGGGTCAACTGTATTCTTTTTCGATTTGCTCATTTTTTCAACTTTGCCCACTTGAACTTTTGCACCTCGCGCTATTAATTCTTTTGCTTCTGCGGGAAATAGCCACTTACCATTTTCGTCTTTATAAGTTGCATGGCAGACCATTCCTTGAGTGATTAAAGTAGAGAAAGGCTCTTTAATATCAAAATAGCCACATTTGGTTAAAGCACGGCAGAAAAATCTTGAATAAAGCAAATGCAGAATTGCATGTTCTATCCCACCTATATAATAATCAACAGGCATAAAACGATTACATGCATCTTTGTCTATTGATTTATCTTCACTACAGAATGCAGCAAAATACCAGGAAGATTCAAAAAAGGTGTCGAATGTATCAGTTTCACGCTCTGCTTGCTTTCCGCACTTTGGACAATCAACAAATTTCCAAGTTGGGTGCTTATCCAGCGGATTGCCACCACTTGTAAATTCTACATCTATTGGTAGAACTACAGGAAGGTCTTTTTCTGGCACTGGAACAGTTCCGCAATCTTTGCAATATATGATAGGTATAGGGCATCCCCAATAACGCTGCCTTGAAACTCCCCAATCGTGCAAACGATAGTTTATTGTTTTTTTGCCTATTTTTTTTTCTTCAAATTTTTTAACTATGGCTTCCTTTGCTTCACTAACCATTAATCCGTTTAAGAATTCGGAGTTAAACATTGTCCCGTCTCCAGTATACGCCTCCTTTGTCATCTGAGTAGCTTGACACTGGGATCCATTGTAAGAATTCTGGTCACGCGCTGGAATGACACCTAAGTGGGCTGAAGAAATAACGGGAATTATCGGCAAATTATATTTCTGTGCAAATTCAAAGTCACGCTGATCATGTGCAGGGCAACCAAAAATCGCGCCTTCCCCATATTCCATCAACACAAAATTCGCTATGTAAAGCGGCAATTCCTTATCAAGAAATGGATGTTTGACGTTTAATCCGGTGTAAACTCCTATTTTTTCATCGTTCTCTCTTTTTGATTTTATTTCCTGGATCCCAGTGTCAAGCACTGGGATGACAACAGAAGAACCATTCTTTAAATCCTGCACAATAGGATGCTCTGCTGCCACTGCACAAAAAGAAGCCCCAAACAAAGTATGAGGATAAGTTGTAAAAACTTTTAATTTCTTATTCAGGCCAACTACTTCAAACTCTATAGTTGCTCCTTCAGATTTTCCTATCCAACGCTCCTGCATTGTTTTGACTTTTTCTGGCCAATTTTTCAAACTTTGCAGGCACTTGAGTAAATCTTCAGCGAAATCAGTAATCTTTAAAAACCATTGGGACAACTTACGTTTTTCAACAACTGCACCTGATCGCCATCCTTTTCCATCAACCACCTGTTCATTTGCAAGCACTGTTTGGTCCACTGGATCCCAGTTAACCCATGACTCTTTTCGATAGGCAAGCCCATGCTTTAAAAAATCCAGGAAAAATTTTTGTTCGTGTTTATAATAGTCAGGTTCACATGTGGAGAGTTCACGCTCCCAATTATAAGAAAGACCTATAGATTTCAACTGTGTACGCATATTATCTATATTCTCTTTTGTCCATGTTTCGGGGCTAATATTGTTATCCCTTGCTGCATTCTCAGCTGGTAATCCAAACGCATCCCAGCCAATTGGATGCAAAACCTCAAATCCATTAGCTCTCTTGTAACGCGCTATCACATCCCCTATTGCATAGTTACGTAAGTGTCCCATATGAATTTTACCAGATGGATATGGAAACATTTCCAACACGTAACACTTTTCTTGTTTACCACTCTTGCTTACAGAAAAATCCCATTTATCTTGATAAAATTTTTCAACACTTTTAAAATCATATTTCATATAAATCCAAATTCAATTACAGTTCATATGCATCAAAGGATCAACCGCTTGGCCATTATGTCGTATTGTGAAACACATCTGTGGATCTTTATCTTGTGTGCTTGATTTACCTGCAGATCCAATTACTTGACCTTGCTTTACTTTATCGCCAATTTCAACATGTATGTTTTTTAAATAGGAGTACACAGTCATGTAATTATCTTTGTGTTCCACTATAATTAAATTCCCATACCATCTCAGCCCTTTGCCTACATATATCACTTTGCCTGGTGCAGAGGAAACTACGTTCGTTCCATTTTGAGCAGCAATTTTTATGCCATCCTTACACATTTCATCAGAAGAGGTAGCTGAACCTTTAACTGGCATTACAAATTTACAATTTACCCCCACATTTTGTGTATTATTGTTATCTTTGTATATCCTATTTATGATGGCTTTTCTACTTTCTTTTTGCACTGAAGGCTCCCTAATTAAATGGTACTCTCTTGTATATTCCAGATCTCTTTTTCCGTAAAATTCTTCGCCTTTAAGCAGCACAGGTGCAGGTTTTTGCAGGCCACAGCCTATTAATATTGCTAATAACATAAGAAATGAGGCTATATGCCACATTTTAAACTCTCACAAAACTCCAAAATTTTAGCGAGACGTAGTGTTTCACGCCTGCTTGTTACTTTCCTCGTTATTTATTTTACTAGTTAAATAGTCCCTCAAATCGGTGAGTTCTTGCAACAAATTCTTTGTGACTTTTATATCATTACCAAATTCTTTTTGCACTCCTTTTATTGTATATCCTTTATCATATAGCATGTATTTTACTTTCTTTATGGCCTCTATACACTTGCGATCATATAGCCTTCTTCCTTTACGCTTTGTAGGCTTAATTTGATGAAATTGACCTTCCCAAAATCTCAAAACATGCTGTTCCAAATGTAGCTCTTCAGCTACTTCCCCAATCGTATAAAATAATTTTTCCTTGTTCATTAATTATTGATTGATTTTTTTATAATTTTTGAAGGCCTAAAAGAAACTGAATTTCTTGCCTGAATCATCACTTTCTCCGATGTATTTGGTATATTTCCTGGTCTTTCCTTCTTTTGCTTAACCAAGAATGTTCCAAATGACGATATTTTTACTATTCCATCCTTTACCAAGCTTGTCTTTATTTCGTCCAATATATCATCTATTATCGAAACAGAGTCTTCCTTTGATAATCCTATTTCTTGGTTTATATCTCCAGCTATCGTTGCCTTAGTTACTGTTGTGTCTTTTGTTGTAACGTGATCCATTATTGATAAATATTACAATACGTAAATATAATATAGCAATCGACTCGAGATTCAGCTACTTTATTTTTTAGAGTATGTCTCTTTTGTTGCATAATTTAAAATACCGGCAACTATCAATATCGCAAATATTGCAAAAAGTTCCATTTTATGATCTGTAAAAAGTGCTAACATTGACACTATAACTCCACTGCCAATAAACATAAATCCATTGATAATGGATGATGATGTGCTGATGTATTTTCGTTTCACAATCTCGCTGCCGACAGTAAAATTAAGCATATGTCCTCCCGCAAAAAACCCGAACATTAACATACAAAAGTACACAACGTGGACTGTTAAATGGCTGTATAGTAAAATAATAATTGAGACGCCTTGCAATAAAGCAAAAGCAGAAATTACATGTTTCCTATTTTTAAATAAGCTTGAGATTCGATCTGCAATTGGAGCACCAACTGCAAGACCAAGCCATAGTATTGCAGTTGCTATACCTGACTCCATTGCATTGAGTTCTGAGTTGCCCAGTAACCTTGGAGCCCACAAGGTATTAAGTGCTAAAAATGTTCCAAAAGTAATAGCACCCACCACTGAAGTTATCCAGATATCTCTTAATTTTAGCACTGTTAATATAGAGCACATTACTGTCTTCATAGAGCTTTTTATTGTGCGCTTTTCTGAGCTGCTTTCTGGAAGTGTGTTTGGACAAAAAAGCGTAAGTACAAATATCAACACACCAAATAGTATTATGCATACAATCAGATTTTTCCAATATGCATCTTCGGCAAGCAAGTTAGAGAACAGTATTTGAATTACCAAAGCAGAAAGGCTTGAAATTGTCTGCACTAGTGAAAACATTAGTCCAAATTGGGCAGCGGAAAAACATATGCTACTTGTGTGAGCAGCACCAATAAAACCAAATGATGCTCCAGTTGCAATCAACACTTGAGACAAAATCAAATGGGAGAAATTGTCACTATTAATAAGGACAAAAAACCCCAAGATCATAGTTGATAACGAGAAAAAATAAATTTTTTTACTGGAAAAAACATTAAACGTTGCTCCACTAAAAAATTGTAAGATGGCGAAAGTCCAAGTATATGCTGAATTAGCCAGTGCAACTTGCACGATTGTAAGTCCAAGTTCCTTTTCGAGATTTACACTTATAAAGGTATAAATTATCTGCATGTTGCTGAATATAACAACCAAGTTACTAATCAGCCAAATGAACCAAGCCTTAGCTCTGCTTTCCATAAGATTTATTTTTATAAGTAATCTATTAGAAATTTAACACTAAGTCTCTTTTTAAGCTATTGTTTCCTGACTACTGTTATAGCTAACCCAAAAAACGGGTTCCCTACGTCATGCCGCCGCGGTATCTCTAGATCCCGCTAACAAGTAGCGGGATGACGGTTGTCAGGGTGTCATGAAAGTAGCTGACACTGGAATCCAGAAAAAAAGAAATATGTATCAGCTACTTTCATTTGCTGCGCCTCGAAAATAAACGTTCATGTAGCTAAGCCATAAATCCAGTATAAAGACCTTTAATCATTGGCTTCGTAGTACTTCTCAACCAACTTATTAAGTAACCTTACACCAAAACCTACTGCTCCTCTTGGACAAATGTCAGTACCTTTCTCGTGCCAAGCAGTGCCTGCGATATCTAAATGTGCCCAGCAAGTTTCATTCACAAAACGCTGTAAAAACTGTGCAGCCATTATGCTATCTCCACCAGAGCCTGCAGGAGCGATGTTTTGAACATCAGCAATCGGTGAATCAATAATTTTGTCATAAGTTTCATTCATAGGAAAACGCCATAACTTCTCATTTACTTCATTTCCTGCATCAATCAGACGGTTTGCTAATTCATCATTATTTGAAAAAAGACCAGCATATTCGTTATTTCCAAGTGCAACCACTATAGCACCAGTTAAAGTTGCAAGATCAATCATAAATTTTGGTGAGAATCTATCTTGCGTATACCATAAAGCATCTGCAAGTATGAGCCTTCCTTCTGCATCGGTGTTCAACACTTCTATTGTTTGTCCAGACATTGAAGTTACTACATCACTTGGTCTTTGAGCATTACCACCCACTGCATTTTCTGCAAGTGCGACCACACCGATCGCATTTACTTTTGCTTTTCGTCCTGCTAAAGCATGCATCACCCCAACCACAGTAGCAGAGCCTGCCATGTCATATTTCATTGACTCCATACCACGTGAAGGTTTGAGTGATACTCCACCAGTGTCAAACGTTATACCTTTACCAACAAAAGCTATAGGCTTTTGTTCTTTAGAAGCTCCATTCCATTTTATCACTACTAATTTTGGTTCTTTACTACTTCCTTGTGCAACTCCAAGCAAGGCTCCCATTTTTTTCTCTTCCATCTGCTTTTTATCAAGCACCTCGATTTCAAGGCCAAGCTTAGTAAGTTCTTTTTTTATATGATCAGCATAGGATTCTGGATATAGAATGTTAGGAGGCTCTGTTATAAAAGAGCGCGCAAGGAATATACTCTCACCTTCTTGCCTTAAGTGCTCAAATGATCTTTCAGCATTACTTAATTGTTCATCTTTTACTAATACGGTAATCTCCTCTACCTCTGTAATTTTCTCATCCTTTTTAGTTTTATACTTATCAAACTTAAAACTACGCAGAAACGCACCATATGCAACATTTGCTGCACTACCTTCGATTAAAACCGCTGCTTTTTTAATTTTTAATCTGCTTAGCTCACAATATATTTTACCACCAATATTTAATTCTTTATTTTCATTCCATTCACCCTTCTTACCCAGTCCAACAACTATAACATTTTTTTCTTCTGGCAAAGCAGTAGAGAAAAATTCACCAAAACTTCCATTGAAATCGCTAAATTGCTTTATATTATCTATGACCTGTTTTCCTTGCAAAACTCCGCCATCATTTACGGTTTCGTTGTCTTCAAATAAACCCATTACTATTGTTTTAAAATCGGGCGAAATTTTAGAAATTGTTATTTTCATTGCTGGTATCTCCGTTGCAAATAATTGTAAACTGTACATAAAACATAGCAAAAACATCAGTAAGATATTTTTCATATACATCCTAAGTACAATAACACTTAAGTTTACTATGGACTCCCTTACATGCAAGGTTTTTTATCTTTTATTAGAGAACTTATTATATCCGCCCAAGGTAATGTTAAACGTATAGGTTTTTATGACCTGATCACTGTAAGTAAATGGTGTTATGAGAAGGCTTGCAAGCCCATTACTAACAAAATCTTCAAGAACAGGATCAGCGCAATTATCGCAATTATGGTCAGCAAAAAACATTTGCGTTGTGAATTCTGGAAAATCCGGATGTTGAACTAGAAAGTTGATATGTGGAGCTCTATCACCAATTTTACCAGGTGCTATCGTAATAAAATTATAATAGCCAAGATTATTCACTACAAACCTTCCTGATCCAGCAAAATTCAGATCATCCTCTATATTCTTATCGTAATGGTTCACGCCGCGTGAATTCGCGTGCCATATAGAAACTACAGCATTTTGTATTGGTAAGCAGTTTATATCAGTAATTCTACCCACTATGTGTATTAATTCCCCTATTGCACTATTTGGAGAACCAGGTTTCCTTCTTAAATTGTTTGAAGAGCTAAAATTTTTTGGCCTTGCATCAAGATCATATATTTCCGGAGTTTTAATGCAGTTGAGCAAAACAGGATCAGCTGCAAATAGCGGCAAACTGAATATCATTTGTACTAAAAGTGCTAACAAGATATTTTTCACATTCATTTCATTTATAATAGACTTCTTGCATAACCATATAACAAACTTTTATTGGAAATAGAAACGAAAAAACTTGCTTGACACCCTTCGCCAGCCCCCTTATCATGAAACTGAAGGTATTCAGTTATCTTCATCTGTGCAGATTAAACAGCAAGAAAACAACGTAGTTGGCGTCTTATTTTTAATTTTTTGCACTATGTGCACCTTATGTCTTCACAATATTTCTAGGTTTTTACCTACGCAAGCTGAAACGCGCTATTTAAAACATTAAAAAACGCCAACTTAAAAAATGGATAGTGAATAACTAGCTACCCTAGGGTTTCTTTTGCCTTTTTTTCTGTT
>NZ_JAPQLN010000109.1:9203-12483 GCF_028981745.1 Wolbachia endosymbiont of Drosophila tristis
TCAAATTTAAGAATAGTAATTTGTTATTTATATTAATAAATTTAATTCTATTGAAAATAGCTAAAGCATTGAAATTCTTGAATTTTAGCCGGATTGGTAAATGGTAGTGAAATTTCTTTTACTCAAATTTAGGTATTCATTGACCGTTCTTGTTATAAATACCAGAATAATAAGCTACTGATATTCGCTATCTTTTTTATCTTTAATCCATCATAGCTAGCGATGCAACAAAGCCCACTGGAATCTAGGTTGTAACCGTTCACGGATTGTGAGAATGAATAAAGAACTAAGCAGTCGTAACTTTTGGAAGGGATTTTGGCCATTGAGACGTGATGTCAAAAATATCGACAACATTCTTTCCACAAATCTTTCTCCATGTTCCGACCAGGTGAAAAAGCTGTTTTTACGATAGCCGTCTAATTTGCCGTTCTGCAAGGTTGTTGATTGACTTCAGGCTTTCGTAAAAACTTCCACACCATATCCTCGGCCTTAACATCTTAATGGCCATTCTCAAACCATTTACAAGCCTTGTCATTTCATGCCCCCCCTTTTTGCATTAGTTGTGTAGCATCTTTTAATATTAGCAAGGCCTATAATAGTGCAACACTGCCTTACGTATTGCCAATCCAAATTCTACTTGCTGTAAAATAACACAATCTGCTACATCGCTGCTAATCTCAATCCCTCTGTTTATTGGCCCTGGGTGCATAACAATCGCATCTGGTTTTGCGTATGATAGCTTTTGTGAATCAAGTCCATACAAATAAAAATATTCTTTCTCTGAAGAACTATTATTCATGCGCTCTTTCTGCAATCTCAAAAGCATAATTACGTCAGCATCCTTTATACCTTCAATTAATGAATAATGGACTGAATCTACTTCAGGAAAATGCTTACAAATCAAAGTTGGTGGTGCGACCAAGTTTATCTCTGCTCCAAACATTTTTAGCAATCTTATATTTGATCTTGCAACTCTACTGTGCAGAATATCTCCACATATCACAACTTTGAGGTCCTTTATTTGCTTTTTGTGATTGCTGATTACAAGATAGTCTGCAAGAGCTTGAGTTGGATGTTCACTACTTCCATCGCCTGCATTGATTAGCGAGCAGTTAACATACTTTGCCAGTGTATTAATGATACCACTACTTTTATGCCTGATTATTATGTAATCAGGATTCATTGCATTTAATGTTTTGATCATGTCTTTTAGATCTTCTCCCTTGTTAATAGAAGAAGATCTTATTGGCAAAGTTACAACATTTGCTCCAAGGCTTTTTGCTGCTATTTCAAAAGACGCAAGTGTACGCGTTGAATCTTCAAAGAATAAATTTATTACTGTCTTATTTTCCAAGATATGACTATTTGCAACTTCTTTTTTAAGGTACTGGTTGGCCAACTTAGTTATATTTTCTACATCATCGACTGTAAGGTCTGAGATGTTTAACAAATTCCTTCTCTTGTTCATAGTTTCCTTTTCAACTACTTGAACCTATTCTACTTTCTTATTACCTTTTTTCAATAGACTTCTTGTGCAGCAATTGTTTTGGTGAAAGAACGGGAAAAGATAGTAAAGTCAAAATTAAGTTAGAAGGAAGAAAAAGTTCAGCGAGTCAAGAGTAAGGTATATTAGCATAAATCTTTCATCCCAATGTTTAGTGGCGCTGGGGATTACTTCCACTTACACTCATCCACTATCATAACAGCCTCAAAAAGATGCTTCTCAAGTTCACTTAGAGGCAAATCACTTTGTGAATAATTTCCCCAAGATTTTAGTATATCGGAAGTTTCAACGCCTTCAATAATAGGATATTCTTGGTTTTTTTTAGCGTATAACTCTTGAGCCTGCTTGCTTACTAAAAATTCCAATAAGACTATAGCATTTTCCCTGTTTTTTGCGTTTTTTGTTACTGCTGCACCACTGATGTTTACCATTACACCGTGATCGTTGCGATTAGGAAAAAAAGCCCCTAGCTTGTCTGCAACATTCTTTTTATTTTCTGATGAAAGAATTCTCGCAAAGTAGTAGCTGTTTACTATTGCAACATCTCCCTCACCCGCTGCTACGGCGTAAATTTGATCAGTATCACCACCACTTGGTTTTCTTGCCATATTGCTCACAACTCCGCTTACCCATTCTTTCGTCTTTTCAAAACCATTATTTGCAATCATAAAAGCAATTAACGATCTGTTATATGGACTTGTAGAAGAACGCACTAATATTTTTCCTTTCCATTTTTCATTTGCTAAATCTTCATAAGTACTTAAGTCCTTAGGGTCTACTGACTCTTTATTGTAAACCAATATCCTAGCTCTTTTTGTAAGACCAAACCAATAATCTTCACTGTCTCTAAATCTTGCAGGTATAACACTTTTTAAAACCTCTGAATCTACTTGAGATAAAAGTCCTCTTTTTTTTGCTAGAATTAAGTTGATTGCATCAGCAGTCAAAAATAAGTCAGCTTCACCACCGTTTTCCATTCGTGAAAGTAGCTGAGAATAATCATCAATGATGTAACGTACTTTAATACCTGTATTTTTCGTGAATTCATCAAACAAAGTACGTACTAATTCTTCTTTGCGCGATGAATAAACATTTACCACTTGTGAGTCATTAGTTCCGTCGTTTCTGTATAAATAAGTAATAACTATCAATATAATTGCTATTAAGGATGTGAATATAAAGGCTTTTTTCATATTGGATAAAAAATAACTTCTTTCAGTTAAAGTTACCAAGATGGTACAACTTTAGCAAGTGTAAAGTTCGTTAGATAAATCATAAAAACTTCCTTGACAAGCTTCGCCAGCCCCCTTATTATAACACTGAAGCTATTTATTTATCTTCGCAATCTCTGCAGCGGATTAATGACAAAAAACTTAATGTATTTGGCGTAAATCATGCTTAATTTTTTGCACTATGTGCACCTTATTTCTTTATAAAATTTCTAGGTTTTTACCTAATATAAGCTGAAATGCGCTATTTAAAACATTAAAAAACGCCAACTTAAAAAATGGATAGTGAATAACTAGCTACCCTAGGGTTTCTTTTGCCTTTTTTTCTGTTTAGTAAATTGTATCCGTTCAGCGGAGTGGTAGAATAAGGTAGACAAAGCAAGATAATAAAGATAATCATAGAGCAAAAGTGAGGTAATGTGGTAAACCTTTGAGAACTTTGCAAAAATTTACAGCAAAAAATAGAAAAACTGAAAGCAGAGATAGAAAACTTAAAAGCAGAAAATAAAGCTTTAAAGATAGAGAACGCTGAATTAAAGGAAAGGCT
>NZ_JAPQLN010000110.1:0-27342 GCF_028981745.1 Wolbachia endosymbiont of Drosophila tristis
TAGTGGAAGCATTTGGAAAGCCGCATGTAAATGTGGGAACAATAGGACATGTGGATCATGGGAAGACGACGTTAACAGCGGCGATAACGAAGCATTATGGAAATTTTGTAGCGTACGATCAGATAGACAAAGCGCCAGAAGAAAGGAAGAGGGGGATAACGATAGCAACAGCGCATGTTGAGTATCAGACAGAGAAAAGGCATTATGCACACGTTGATTGTCCTGGACACGCTGACTATGTAAAGAACATGATAGTAGGTGCAGCACAGATGGATGCGGCGATATTGGTAGTGTCGGGGGTTGATGGGCCAATGCCACAAACGAGAGAGCATATATTGCTGGCGAAGCAGGTAGATGTTGGATATATCGTGGTGTATATAAATAAAGCTGATGTTGCTGATGCTGATATGATAGATTTAGTAGAAATGGAAGTGAGGGAATTACTGAGTAAATACGGATTTCCAGGGGATGAAGTGCCTGTGGTGGTTGGTTCAGCGCTCAAGGCGCTGGAGGATGACAGCAGCGAATATGGAAAGAAATCAATAGATAAATTGATGGAAAAGTTAGATGAATATGTAGCGGTTCCACCAAGGCCTGTGGATTTACCATTTTTATTGCCAATCGAAGATGTATTTTCGATATCGGGGCGAGGAACAGTGGTAACAGGAAGAATAGAGAAGGGAGAGATAAAGACGGGAGAAGAGATAGAGATAATAGGTCTGAAAGCGACGCAAAAGACGATATGCACAGGTGTTGAGATGTTTAAGAAGTTGCTGGATAAGGGAAGTGCAGGACTCAATGTAGGAATATTGTTAAGAGGAACAAAAAGAGAAGAAGTGGAGAGAGGGCAAGTATTAGCGAAACCGGGGACGATAACACCGCATAGAAAGTTTAAGGCGGAGGTTTATATATTAAAGAAAGAGGAAGGAGGAAGGCATACACCATTTTTTGCGAATTACCAGCCACAGTTTTATTTAAGGACAACGGATGTAACTGGGAGCATAAAATTGCTAGATGGGAAGGAGATGGTAATGCCAGGAGATAATGTGAGTGTAGAAGTAGAATTGCAAGTACCGATAGCAATGGATAAGGGATTGCGTTTTGCGATAAGAGAAGGCGGTAGAACTGTTGGTTCTGGTGTTGTTTCTGAAATTTTGGAGTGAGAGTTTGAGTTATAGGAGTGTAGCTCAATTGGTAGAGCGCTGGTCTCCAAAACCAGAGGTTGTAGGTTCAATTCCTATCGCTCCTGCATTAATGTTGTGGTGGAAATGTTAAAAAGTTTGTGTGGTTTTTTCTGTGATATAAAGCAAGAAATACGAAGAATTGCTTGGGTAAAGAAACAGGAGGTGTTGTCATCTCTATTTGTTGTAATGATTGTTATATTATGCTTTTCGATTTTCTTCTGTTTTGTGGATTTTATGTCTCTTTACGTAATTAAGGCTTTATTTGGAATTATTTATGGAATGTGAATATAAATGGTATATCATTAAAGTTGATTATGGATATGAGCAAAACATACGCGAATTGGTAAGTAATGCTGTTTATTTTAAGGAAGTGTTTATTCCTTATCAAACGGTATGTAATTCAAAGTCTGATATAAAAGAATTATGTGAAGTGTATGTATATATGCATCTGTGTGATGAAAGCAAAAATATTTTGAATCAAACGCCTGGATTCTGCAGTGGCGAATCTGGTGATTTTGAGATGATTTCAGATGATGAGATAAGTTTAAAGTGTAAAGAATTTAATAGATATAAATGGTATATCTTGAGAGTTGCTTCCAATTGTGAAGAGAAAGTGCGCCAACATATATTGGAAAATTCTATGAGATTGGATGTTAATGATTACTTTAAGGAAGTTTTTATTCCATATGAAGAGCTAAGTGAAGTAGAGTTGAAATCTAAGAAAATTGCTACACGAAGGAAATGCTTTCCTGGTTATGTCTTTTTATACGTGAATTTATGCGATGAAGTATTGAATTTTATCAATAATATACCAAAATCTCTTAAGGTTTATGGATTTTTGAAAAACGGTAATATTCCAAAGGTGATTTTGGATGATGAGATTCACTCAATGTGTAATGCACTTTATAATGCTCAAGAGACAAAGAAGTTAGGTTATGGTTATGAAAAAGGTGAAAAAGTGAAAATTAATGATGGTCTTTTTCAAAATTTTACTGGTAAGGTAAATATGGTAAACGATGAGAAAAAAATTATTAATGTGGAAGTATCGATTTTAGGTAAGCCGACAATAATAGAGCTTGATCTGGCTCAAGTAGAGAAAATAGAGGATTAATTATGAGTGTTATAGTTGCTAAGATTAACTTACTTATGGAAGCTGGGAAAGCAGTTCCAGGACCGAAAATTGCTTCAGTACTTGGTCCACGTGGTATACCTGTTCCTAAGTTTTGTGAAGCTTTTAATAAAGTTACTAGTGCTGCTAACGCTAATTATAAAGTAGGCGATTTAGTAACAGTGCGAATTTCCATAAAGGATGATCGCTCTCATGATTTTACTGTCAGCGGTCCGCCTGTGGCTTATTTACTTAAGCAGGAGGCTAAATTAAGTAAAAGTTCTGGTAATCCTGGTAAAGAATTAGTGGCTAAATTACCTATGTCTGCTATAATTAAAGTAGCAAAGTGCAAGATGGTTGATATGAAAGTGGATAATGAAGATTCAGCAGTGAAAATGGTTGTAGGCACTGCAAAATCTATGGGTATAGAAGTTGTGGAAGGTTAGGTAAATGAATACATATAATGATAATCCTAAGCAGTGTTTGAAGAAGATTGTTGAGTCTGCTTCAGCAAAATTTAATGAATCAGTTGATATTGCGGTCAATTTAGGCGTAGATTCACGTAAATCTGAAGAGCAGGTGCGTGGTACAGTAGTTTTGCCTAAAGGTATCGGGAAGAATATTAAAGTAGCTGTTTTCGCTCAAGATAAACATTTATTAGAAGCTGAAAAAGCTGGTGCTGATATTGCAGGAGGAGAGGATTTAGTTGAAGAAATAAAAAAAGGTAGAAAGTTAGATGTTGATTGGTGCATTACTACTCCTGATTTTATGGCAAAAATCACTCCTATTGCAAAAGTATTGGGTGTTAAAGGGCTGATGCCTAACCCTAAATTTGGTACTGTGACTTCTAACATTGCAGAAGCTATTAAAACCATTAAGTCTGGTCAGGTAAAATTTAGAACAGATAAAAATGGTGTTATTCATGGTAAATTAGGAAATATTAAATTTGATATTGATGACTTGCTAGAAAATTTAAAAGCCTTTCTTAAAGTAATTAAAGATAATAAACCTATTTCTGCGAAAGGAATTTACTTTAAGGGTGTTTTTTTAAATTCAACTATGGGTAAAGCTTATAAGATAGGCAAAGTGGAAGATATAATTTAAGGGAGTGATACCGTGAAGCGTAAAGATAAGGATGAATTTATACAGAGCACAATAAACGTATTTGTAAATAATGATTTCTTGATATTAGTAAATTTTAAATCTATAAATGCTAATGATTCATTAACTCTGAGGAATAGTCTGAAGTCTATAGCAGGTGGGGTATTAGTAGTTAAAAACACTCTAGCGCGCTTGGCTTTGGAAAGGACTGGTAAATTCTCTTATTTATCAGGCAAATTTTCCGGTCCTGTTGCTATTATATACTCTAGTGGCATAGTAGAAGCTGCAAAATTAATAGTTGATTTTACTAATGCTAACAAAGAAAAAATGTCTGTGATTTGCGCAGCTCATTTAAATGAATTGTTAACAGTGGAAGATGTTAATAAACTGGCTAAGTTGCCTTCTCTGGATGAATTGCGTGTTAAAATTATGCGTTTAATATCTTATGATATTCCTGCTCGGTTAGCGTTGTCTATTAATTCATCTTCTATGAGGCTTATGAGAGTTTTGGATTATTATAGTTCTAAAAAATAAATTTGTTGTTAAGTAAGGTGGTAATTATGAGTAATGTAACAAGTGATTTGGTTGATAAAATATTATCTTTAAACCTATTAGAGGCTTCTGAACTTGTAAAAGTTTTAGAAGAGAAAATAGGGTTGCCTGCTGGTTCTTTTCTTGGTGGAGCTGTTGGTGCTGGGGCGCCTATTGGTGATAATGCTGCTGCTCCTGCTGCTCAAGAAAAAGCTGAGTATAAAGTTGTGATTAAAGAAATTGATGCGAGTAAAAAAATAGGAGTTATTAAAGCTGTGAGAGAGGTTAATTCTACATTGGGTTTAAAAGAAGCAAAAGAGTTGGTTGAATCTTTACCTAAAGATTTGACTGCTAATGTTCCTAAAGACGAAGCAGAAAAAATCAAGCAAAAACTTATTGAAGCAGGAGCAACTAAAGTGGAGCTTGAATAATATTTAATGTATTAATTTTATATTGATATAGCTCTTTTAATTAGTTTGGGGTATTTTAATGGTTGATTCTTCTTATATGTACGCTTCTGGTGCTTTTGTTCCTAGAGTTTCTTATTCTAGGTCGATTGATTTAAAAGATTCTTTATTGGATTTGGTTAAGGTTCAAAAAGAATCATATGATTCTTTTACTCCTAAGAATAAGGGTAATGAAAGACTTGAAGTTATCTTTCATACAATCTTTCCAATAAATGATCCTTTGCGTAGGGCTACTATTGAGTTTATAAGTTGTAGGGTAGATGATCCTAAGTATGATGAATCTGAGTGTATAAAGCGTGGTGTAACTTTTTCTGCTCAGGTTATTGCTTCTATACGTCTTGTTGTTATGCAGGATGGTATTTCTCTTGATGAATATAAATCGATTAAAGAGAGTGGAGATCATTCTAAACTTGCAACCGTTGTAAAATCTATAGAAGAGCAGAAAGTCCACTTTTGTGGGTTGCCTATGATGACTGATAAGGGCACTTTCATCATTAATGGTGTGGAAAAAGTTATCGTCTTACAAATGCATAGGTCTCCTGGTGTATTTTTTGATAGCGATAAGGGAAAAACTTACAATTCCGGTAAATTGATCTATTCTGCTAGAATTATTCCTTATAGGGGTTCTTGGCTTGATATTGAATTTGATGTTAAAGACCATTTGTATTTTCGTGTTGATAGAAAAAGAAAATTGCCAATTTCAGTTTTATTAAAGGCGTTGGGTCTATCAAATAATGATATACTCGATAGATTTTATGAGAAAATAAAGTATGTAAAACATAAAGATGGTTGGAAAGTGCCTTTTGTTCCTGATAAATTTAAAGGAGTGAGGCTGCCTTTCGACTTAATGGATATTGAAGGTAATGTGCTGCTTAAAGCTAACGTTCGTATTACCTCAAGACTAGCTAAAAAGCTATATGATAATGAATTGAAAGAGTATCTGGTTCCGTTTAATTCTATATGTGGTTTATTCCTCGCAGAAGATTTAATGGATAGTGCTAGCTCTACGAAAATTTTATCTGCTGGTGAATCTATAAAGCTGGAAGACATAAAGAAGCTTGAGTTATTATCTGTAGATGAAATATCAGTGTTGAACATAGATAATTTGTTTGTTGGACCTTATATATTAAATACGCTTTTCTTAGATGAAAACATGTCTTATCAGGATGCACTATATGAAATATATAGAGTTTTGCGTCCTGGTGAAGTTCCTGTTTTAGAGATAGTAGAAGAGTTTTTCCGTAATCTTTTCTTCAGTCCGGAATATTATGATTTGTCTAACATTGGTAGGTTGAAGCTTAACTCTTACCTTGGATTAAATTATGATGAGGATTTAACTGTTTTAACGCATGAAGATATTATTGAAATTGTGAAAAAAATAGTATTGTTACGTGACGGTCAAGGATCTGTAGATGATATTGATCATTTAGGAAACAGAAGAGTAAGATCAGTTGGAGAGTTTATAGAAAATCAATTTAGAACTGGGTTGTTGAAATTGGAACGCGCAATAGTTGATTCTATGTCCACTTCTAGTTTAGATAAAGTTTCTCCATCTGATTTTATTAATCCAAAAGTGTTAACTAATGTCTTAAGAGATTTCTTCAATTCTTCTCAATTATCTCAATTTATGGATCAGACTAATCCGTTATCTGAAATAACACATAAAAGAAGGTTATCCGCGTTAGGTCCTGGCGGTTTAACAAGAGAACGGGCAGGATTTGAGGTGCGTGATGTTCATCCAACTCATTATGGAAGAGTTTGCCCTATTGAGACTCCTGAAGGGCAAAATATAGGGTTAATCAACAGCTTAGCTATATACGCGCGTATTAATAAATATGGTTTCATTGAAAGCCCTTATAGAAAAGTAGTCAATAGGGTTGTTACTGATCAAATTGAGTATCTTTCTGCTATAGACGAAGGCTCACATCATATAGCTGACACTAGCGTAAAGCTTGATGAAAATAATTGCTTTGTTGATGACATGCTATACTGTAGATATGCTGGTAGCTTCGTCATGGTAAGTAGCGACCAAGTTAGTTACATTGACGTATCTCCTAAGCAGGTAATATCAGTTGCAGCTTCCTTGATTCCATTTTTAGAAAATGATGATGCTAATAGAGCATTAATGGGCTCAAATATGCAACGTCAGGCCGTACCTTTATTGAAGCCTACCGCTCCTCTGGTTGCTACTGGTATGGAGTCTTTTGTAGCTTCTGGCTCTGGTGCTGTAGTTTTAGCAAAACGCGATGGCATAGTTGATAGTTCTGATAGTAACTCTATAGTTATACGTGCTTTTGATAAAGAAAGGGTTAACTACTTGGACGTAGATATTTATCATCTAAGGAAATTTCAGCGTTCTAACCATAATACTTGTATTAATCAAAGACCGCTAGTGTGCGTAGGTGATTATGTTAAAAAGGGTGATGTAATAGCTGATGGTCCTGCAATTAACAGTGGTGAGTTGGCGCTTGGTAAAAATTTGCTAGTCGCTTTTATGTCTTGGCAAGGTTATAATTTTGAAGACTCTATTATTATTTCTAGTGAAGTTGTTAAAAAAGATCTCTTTACTTCTATTCATATAGAAGAATTTGACTGTGTTGTACATGATACCCCTTTAGGATCAGAAAAAATAACTCGTGCTATACCTGGTGTTAATGAAGAAAATCTATATCACTTGGATGATAGTGGTATAGTGAAAATTGGTACAAGAGTTGGTCCAGGCTATATTCTGGTAGGTAAAGTTACACCTAAACCTTCTCTTTCATTGCCTCCTGAAACGAAGTTATTAATGACAATTTTTGGTGAAAAGTCATTCGATTGTGCGGATTCCTCTTTATATACATCTCCAGATGTTGAAGGGACAGTAATTGATGTACAAGTCTTTACACGCAGGGGGGTTGAAGAAAATGAAAGGGCATTACTCATCAAACAAAAAGAGATAAATGACTTTGAGGAAGAGCGAGATTATATAATCAATGTTACTAGTGAATATTTCTATGATGAACTGAAGAAACTTCTTATTAATTCTGGTTCTCAAGATCGAGAAAAATTTGACTCTATTGAACGTGAGCAATGGTGGGGTATAGGATTAAAAAACCAATCCATTTCTGAGCAAGTTAAGAGCTTAAAAAAAGATTTTGATGAAAAAGTATCACATGCAATAGCACAGTTTAAGCGAAAAGTAGAAAAATTACATGAAGGTTATGACCTGCCTCAAGGTGTGTCGATGTCAGTAAAAGTTTTCATTGCTGTGAAACATAGTCTGCAACCAGGGGATAAAATGGCTGGTAGACATGGAAATAAAGGTGTGATTTCTCGAGTTGTGCCAGTGGAAGATATGCCTTATTTGGAAGATGGTACTCCTGTTGATATTATTCTTAACCCTCTTGGTGTTCCTTCACGAATGAATGTAGGGCAAATACTGGAAACGCATGTAGGTTGGGCTTGTAGAAAATTAGGGGAAAAGGTAAGTAATATTCTCGATGAGATCAATAAGATCAAAAGTGCTTTTTGCAAGGGAATTAGGTCCCTTAACGATGATAATTTTACACAATTTGCAGTAGCATACCTTGATAATAAAAAAATTGAAAATATTGATGATGATGAAATAACGGCTTCTGTTTTAAATACACCTAATAAGAATGCACTAAATGACGAGTTGAATGAGTTAGTAGAGAACTATTTGAACTCTTGTAAAAGTTCATACAGCAATTTACGTAACTTCCTGATTGAGGTTTATAGCTATGGCAGTAACGTATCTATCTGTAATGATATTCGTAATATTAGTGATAATAATCTCATTGAATTTGCACGCAAATTACGTGATGGCGTTCCTGTTGCTGCACCTGTATTTGAGGGTCCAAAAGATGAACAAATAGCAAAATTATTTGAACTTGCTGGTTTAGATAACTCTGGACAAGCTGTATTATATGACGGTTGCAGTGGTGAAAAATTCGACCGCAAGGTTACAGTTGGTTACATGTACATGCTTAAGTTGCACCACTTGGTTGATGGTAAAATTCATGCGCGTTCAGTAGGGCCTTATAGTTTGGTTACTCAACAACCTCTTGGAGGAAAATCTCATTTTGGTGGTCAGCGTTTTGGTGAAATGGAATGTTGGGCATTACAAGCCTATGGTGCTGCTTATACTTTGCAGGAAATGTTAACTGTGAAGTCTGATGATATTAATGGTAGAGTTAAGATTTATGAATCGATAATAAAAGGTGACAGTAATTTTGAATGTGGAATTCCTGAATCCTTTAATGTGATGATAAAAGAACTACGTTCTTTATGTTTAAATGTAGATTTAAAGCAAAATGATGTAGTGATTGAAGATATATCTCACACTAACATTGCACAACCTTTTAATGAGGTTAGCATATCGATTGCTAGCCCTGAAAGTATTAAGCGTATATCTTGTGGTGAGATAGAAGATGTTTCAACTGCAAATTATCGTACGTTCAAAGTTGAGAAAGGTGGATTATTTTGCCCTAAGGTTTTTGGCCCTGTCAATGACGATGAATGTTTATGTGGAAAATACAAAAAAAGAAGACACAGAGGTCGCATATGCGAAAAATGCGGAGTAGAAGTTACATCTTCTAAAGTAAGAAGAGAAAGGATGGGTCATATAGAGCTTGCATCTCCTGTTGCTCATATATGGTTTTTGAAATCGCTTCCTTCAAGAATTGGAGCATTATTGGATATGTCTCTCAGAGATATTGAGAATATTTTATATAGCGATAATTATATCGTAATAGATCCTCTTGTTTCGCCTTTTGAAAAAGGTGAGATTATTAGTGAAAAAGCTTATAATGAAGCTAAAGATAGCTATGGGATCGATAGTTTTGTAGCTATGCAAGGTGTTGAAGCTATAAGAGAGTTGCTAACGCGCCTTGATTTACATGAAATTAGGAAGGATTTAAGACTAGAATTAGAATCTGTTGCTTCTGAGATAAGAAGAAAGAAAATTATAAAGAGATTGCGTATTGTTGAAAACTTCATTAAATCTGAAAATAGGCCTGAGTGGATGATACTTACAACTATACCTATTTTACCACCTGATTTGCGTCCTTTGGTATCGCTTGAGAGTGGTCGTCCTGCAGTTTCTGATCTGAATCATCATTATAGGACTATTATTAATAGAAATAACAGGTTGAGAAAATTGTTGAGCTTAAATCCTCCTGAGATTATGATTCGTAATGAAAAAAGGATGTTACAAGAAGCAGTTGATTCTCTTTTTGATAATAGTCGTCGTAATACTTTGGTAAATAAAGCTGGTGCTGTTGGATATAAAAAGTCCATTAGTGATATGTTAAAAGGAAAACAGGGTCGTTTTCGCCAGAACCTCTTAGGAAAAAGGGTAGACTACTCTGGACGTTCTGTAATAGTTGTTGGTCCAACTTTGAAACTAAATCAGTGTGGATTACCAAAAAGAATGGCTCTTGAACTATTCAAACCTTTTGTTTACTCAAAGCTTAAGATGTATGGTATGGCTCCAACTATTAAGTTTGCTAGTAAGTTGATAAGAGCAGAAAAACCAGAAGTTTGGGATATGCTTGAAGAGGTAATAAAAGAGCATCCTGTTTTGTTGAATAGAGCGCCTACGCTACATAGACTTGGTATTCAGGCTTTTGAGCCAATCCTTATTGAAGGCAAAGCAATACAGCTTCATCCGCTTGTCTGTACGGCGTTTAATGCTGATTTTGATGGTGATCAAATGGCAGTGCATGTGCCAATTTCATTGGAAGCTCAGCTTGAAGCTAGGGTGTTGATGATGTCCACTAATAACGTTTTAAGTCCTTCTAATGGCAGACCGATTATAGTTCCTAGTAAAGATATAGTACTTGGTATATATTATCTGACTTTACAAGAACCTAAGGAAGATAATTTACCATCTTTTGGTGCTTTTTGTGAAGTTGAGCATTCCTTGAGTGATGGTACTTTACATATTCATTCTAGTATAAAGTATAGGATGGAGTATATTAATAGCAGCGGTGAAACTCACTATAAAACTGTTTGTACAACTCCTGGCCGTTTAATATTATGGCAAATTTTTCCTAAGCATGAGAATCTAGGCTTCGATCTAATAAATCAGATATTAACAGTCAAGGAAATAACTGGTATAGTTGATTTGGTATATCGTCACTGTGGTCAAAGTGCTACAGTGGCATTTTCTGATAAATTAATGGTACTTGGCTTTGAGTATGCCACATTTTCTGGTGTCTCTTTTGGTCGTTGTGATATGGTTATACCTGAAACTAAAGCTACACATGTTGATCACGCGAGGGGTGAAATTAAGAAATTCTCTATGCAATATCAAGATGGGCTAATAACTAGAAGTGAGAGGTATAACAAGGTTATAGATGAATGGTCTAAGTGTACGGATATGATAGCTAATGATATGTTAAAAGCAATATCTATATATGATGGAAATAGTAAGTACAACTCAGTGTATATGATGGTTAACTCTGGTGCAAGGGGTTCTACTTCACAGATGAAACAGCTAGCAGGAATGCGAGGGCTCATGACCAAACCTTCTGGTGAGATTATAGAAACACCTATAATTTCTAATTTCCGTGAAGGATTGAACGTATTTGAATACTTTAATTCTACTCACGGTGCGCGTAAAGGTTTAGCTGACACTGCACTTAAAACTGCAAACTCTGGATACTTAACTCGTCGTTTAGTTGATGTATCTCAAAATTGCATAGTTACAAAGCATGACTGTAAAACAAAAAATGGTCTTGTTGTGAGAGCTACAGTTGAAGGAAGTACTATAGTTGCATCTCTAGAGAGTGTTGTGCTGGGTAGAACAGCTGCAAATGATATATATAACCCAGTGACAAAAGAATTATTAGTAAAAGCAGGGGAATTAATTGATGAGGATAAAGTAAAGCAAATCAGCATTGCAGGTCTTGATGTTGTAAAAATTAGATCGCCTTTAACTTGTGAAATAAGTCCTGGTGTATGTTCTTTATGTTATGGAAGAGACCTTGCAACTGGTAAAATTGTTTCAATAGGTGAAGCAGTTGGTGTTATAGCTGCTCAATCTGTTGGAGAGCCAGGTACTCAGTTAACGATGCGTACTTTTCATATAGGTGGAGTAATGACTAGAGGCGTTGAATCCTCGAATATTATAGCTTCTATTAATGCTAAAATAAAGTTAAACAATAGTAATATAATTATAGATAGAAACGGAAATAAAATTGTGATAAGCCGTTCCTGTGAAGTCGTGTTGATTGATAGCCTTGGTAGTGAGAAGTTGAAGCACAGTGTACCTTACGGCGCTAAGCTTTATGTAGATGAGAGTGGGTCAGTAAAAATTGGCGATAAAGTTGCGGAATGGGATCCTTATACATTGCCTATTATCACGGAGAAGACTGGTACAGTGTCTTATCAGGACTTAAAAGATGGAATTTCGATCACTGAAGTGATGGATGAATCTACAGGAATATCAAGCAAAGTAGTAAAAGACTGGAAATTGCATTCTGGTGGAGCTAATTTACGTCCTCGTATTGTGCTGCTTGACGATAATGGTAAAGTAATGACACTCGCAAGTGGCGTTGAAGCATGTTATTTTATACCAATCGGTGCAGTGCTCAATGTACAAGATGGCCAGAAGGTTCATGCAGGTGATGTTATTACAAGAACACCAAGAGAGTCAGTTAAAACTCGTGATATTACTGGTGGTTTACCGAGGGTTATAGAGTTATTTGAAGCACGTCGTCCTAAAGAGCATGCTATTGTTAGTGAGATAGATGGCTATGTAGCGTTTTCTGAAAAAGACCGTAGAGGAAAACGCAGTATATTAATTAAACCTGTAGATGAACAAATTTCTCCAGTTGAATATTTGGTATCAAGAAGTAAGCATGTAATAGTCAATGAAGGTGATTTTGTACGTAAAGGTGATCTATTGATGGATGGTGACCCTGATCTCCATGATATTTTACGTGTGCTTGGGTTAGAAGCTTTAGCGCACTATATGATTTCTGAAATACAGCAAGTTTATAGATTGCAGGGTGTTCGTATAGACAATAAGCATTTAGAGGTGATCTTAAAACAAATGCTACAAAAAGTGGAAATTACTGATCCTGGTGATACTATGTACTTGGTTGGCGAAAGCATTGACAAGCTGGAAGTTGATAGGGAAAATGATGCTATGAGTAACTCTGGCAAACGGCCTACTCATTATCTTCCTATTCTGCAGGGGATTACTAGGGCAAGTCTTGAAACTAGCTCCTTTATTTCTGCTGCCTCTTTCCAAGAGACAACAAAAGTACTTACAGAAGCAGCATTCTGCGGGAAGAGTGATCCTTTAAGTGGATTAAAAGAAAATGTTATAGTAGGAAGATTAATTCCTGCTGGTACAGGTTTGATTATGAATAAGATCAGAGCACTTTCACTTTGTGATAATGTGGATAAATATGAAAAATATTTTGATATTGAAACTTATGACGAGGAATGGTTGATGGATAATGGTTGTCATTTACACTCTGGTGAGGAAGAGAGCGTAGTGGCATACGATCAGTCGAATTGAGTACAGCTAGTGTGTCTCTTGACCAAAAAAGCCAATAATATTTTCTTTCACTTCTGTGCTATCTGTCATGTTATTTACTCTCACACGAAATTCAGATGAGCCTTGAAGCCCGCTACTGTACCAACCTATGTGTTTGCGGGCCATCTTTATTCCTGTGTCATTTTCATAGTACTCAACAATATTGTCGTAATGCTCGAGTATGATGCTTAATCTCTCTGAAGCTGTTGGCTCAGAAGTTTCACTTCCACTGAGAAAGTTCATTGCTTGATTAATCAGCCAAGGTTTACCGTAGGCACCACGACCTATCATCACTCCGTCTGCTCCAGATTCTTTGAGAGCATTCTGAATATCATTTAAATTTTTAATATCGCCATTTACTATAACTGGAATTTTCACTTGCTCTTTAACATTTCTAACGAATTTCCAATCTGCTTGACCATTATAAAGCTGCGCTCTTGTTCTTCCATGCACAGTGATCATTTTTGCTCCTAAGTCTTCGGCAATTTTCGCAAGTCTCGGGGCATTGCGATTTTCATCGTTCCATCCAGTGCGCATTTTCACCGTAACTGGCATATTCACTGCTTTGACCACAGCTTCAATTATCTCAGCGGCTTTTTTCTCATCACGCATTAGCGCTGATCCTGCATAACCGTTTACAACTTTTTTAACAGGGCAACCAAAGTTTATGTCTATAATTTTTGCTCCCATGTCCTCGTTTAATTTTGCAGCCTCCGCCATAACATCTGGCTCACACCCAGCAAGCTGCACAGCAGTTAATGCATCGACTTTTGCTTTTTGCAAACTCTGGCGAGTTTGCATAATCATAGCTCTGCTTGCGATCATCTCTGAAACTAACAAACTTGCACCAAGTTTCTTCACAATACTTCTAAACGGATAATCAGTCACTCCAGACATTGGAGCTAAAATAACTGGAGAATCAATTGTCAAATTTCCTATTTGGAGGGGCATAAGGTCAATGGTAATTTTTCATTGATTACATAATGCAACACAAACTTGCATTCTCCCTTGAAATAGAAGACTGAGATGTTTTCGTCCTTGGCGGACGCTTACGATTTCTTAGATCTTCCTTACATTTCTCATCTTCCATAAGCGCTCTTGTAAATTCTTCTCTTTTCTCATTCAAATCAAATTTATATTCTGATAACTTTTTGTCAATTTCGTCAAATGATTTGTCTTCGTTAAGCATTTGTGTAATTTTATGAGCATTTTCTAACGCAAATATTCCACAGTTATACCCGTCACTTTGCTGCTTAGTTGGGGAAATTCTTATGTCTAATACCCATTCCTCTTTTTGCAGTTCTCTTTTAACAATATTTAGCACATTATCTGGCAATTGATTACCAAATGAGTCACAGTAATAAGCTCTAAATTTTTTATCACCTGCATCAGGTTTAATAACCAAAGTTACCCAATGATTGTTGTTAATATGAAGAACCGAAGTAAATATCAATTTAGAATTTTGTTTTAATTTACCTCTATAATTCTGAAGAAATTCTTTTGTGAGTTCTTCCCAACCATTAGAATAGCTAGGAGCAAGAAAATAGACATTATTATTACTATGTTCACTTTGTGAGTACCCATACACAACTCTTGCAATATGTGTAATGTCATCATCACATAACCAGTAAGCATAATTTCCTCTGTTTGTCTGATGCACAAGAGTGTCCAAATTTTCATGAAACTCTTTACCACCCAAACCACTATCTTTTGAAGCAATAGCACTTCTGCGACTACTGTTCTCTGAAACAGTTGACCCATCTTCATTATCTGGTCCAGGAAAAATACCACTATCCTCATCTGGAGTTTTTTGCTCACCTTGACTTGCTCTTTTTCCATTAATATAACCCTTCGCTAAGTAAAATAAAGGTTCAACAACCATTTTGTATGCTACTGTAAGAATTGTTCCCATTAAAACCCAAACTACGGGGTTAGAGATGAGCATAGCAAGTGGAAAGGTCAATAGAGGGGATCCTATTACCGCCCCTAAACAGCCAGCAGCGAATGTGGCGGCTAGGCATACACAAGTAGCGTAGATAACGAATTTCTCACCAGCAAAGTAAGTGCTCTCTTTCTGATTATTTTTTGTAATGCCCAACATACTACACCCTATGAACGCTAAGTTAATTAAATTTAAACAAATTCTAACAAAAAAATCAACCATAATAATTTTAGTAGTATGAGAATATATTGAATATTAAGAGCTTTTGGAGTACAGTAACAATGTTAGTAATAGCACAATATATGCACGATATAGAATATATACGCAAAAACCCTGAAGGATTTGAAAAGGCAATGAAAAGCAGGGGAATTAGAGAATCTACTGCGGAAGAGATATTAGAAATCGATCACGAGAAAAGATCATTAACCACTAAACTGCAGGATTTGAATAGGCAGCGCAATGAAATCACAGAGGAAATAAAAAAGCTTAAAATGAGCAAGAGCCCCTGTGAAGAGCAAATAGAGTTGTCAAAAAGCATCACAAATGAGATAGAGGCAATCAGCTTAAAAGAACAAGCAGAAAAGGATAAGTTAGTGAATGTTTTATCTAACTTGCCGAATATTCCTGCGCAAGATGTGCCAATAGGCGCAGATGAGAACTCTAATTTAGAGGTGAGAAGATATGGAGGAAAAAGACAGTTTGATTTTGTACCAGAATCTCATTATGAACTCGGAGAAAAATTAGGTTTAATGGACTTCGAACAAGCGGCGAGAATTTCCGGATCAAGATTTACGATATTAAAAGGACAGTTAGCTAAGCTTGGACGAGCGCTAATAAATTGTATGCTTGAAATGCATGTTAATGAATTTGGCTATACTGAGGTGTACCACCCGGCTTTGGTGAAAAACGAAGCTATGTATAATGTTGGTCAGCTACCGAAATTTTCTGACGATTCGTATTTAACTACCGACGAATTGAGGTTGATTCCCACAAGTGAAGTGTTTTTAACAAATTTAGTTGCTGACAAAATAATGGAAGAAAAAGAACTGCCTATTCGCTTTACTGCATATTCGGAGTGCTTTCGTAAAGAAGCAGGTAGTGCAGGTCGCGATACCAGGGGCATGATAAGGCAACACCAATTTGGTAAAGTGGAGTTGGTAAGCATCACAACTGAAGACCAATCAAATGATGAGCTTGAGCGTATGACGAGTGTTGCTGAAGAGATATTAAAAAAATTAGAATTGCCATACAGAGTAATGCTGCTTTGCAGTGGCGATATGGGTTTTGTTGCACAAAGGACTTATGACATAGAGGTATGGTTACCTGGGCAAAATAAATATAGAGAAATATCAAGCTGCTCAAATTGTGGTGCATTTCAAGCAAGAAGGATGAACGCTAAATACTCTTCAGAAACTGATAAAAAGATGAAAAAATATATTCACACTTTAAACGGCTCAGCTTTAGCTATAGGAAGAACGATTATTGCCATAATGGAGAATTATCAAAATTCTGACGGGTCGATTGCAATACCAAACGTGTTGCAAAAATACATGAGTAATGATACTGTTATAAGCAAATAATAATTTTGACATATAGAAAAGCGAGGAAATAAAGATGAAGGTTCTGGTTATAGGTTCTGGTGGGCGTGAGCACGCTCTACTTTGGGCTCTAAAAAAATCTCCTATCTTGACTGAGTTATATGTAACTCCTGGTCGCCAAGCTATGAAAGATCTTGGGGCTCTTGTGGATGTAAATATTCAAAATTCAGTGGATGTTACACAATTTTGCAAGAGAGAAAATATAGAGTTGGTTGTTATTGGTCCAGAACAACCAATAATGGATGGGCTTGCTGATGATTTAGTTGCAGAGGGAATAAATGTTTTTGCTCCAAGTCAAGCAACTGCAAAACTTGAGGGATCGAAGTCTTTCACCAAGGGACTATGTAAGCGATATGGTATACCAACTGCCAAGTACGAGTGTTTTGTTGATGAAGGGTTAGCTAAAGATTTTGTACGTAGCAATAAAATAAAGTTTCCACTTGTAGTGAAAGCAAATGGAATTGCAGCAGGAAAAGGGGTGGTTATATGTAATACAGAAAGCGAAGCTTTTTCAGCAATAAATTCAATGCTAGTGGAGAAAAAATTTGGTGAATCAGGTGAAGAAATAATCATAGAAGAGTTTTTAGTTGGAGAAGAAGTAAGTTTTTTTGCTCTTATTGATGGGTTGAAAGTAGTAACTCTTGGGTGTGCAAAAGATTATAAGAGAGTTGATGAAAGTAATGAAAGCCAAAATACTGGAGGTATGGGGTCGTACTCATCACCTTCAATTATAAGTAAGGACATGGAGCAAAAAATTATCCAAAAAATAATATACCCTACAGCTCAAGCATTGGTTAACATGGGTACGTCTTATAAAGGAGTACTCTTTGCTGGTTTAATGATTTGCAAAGATAGCCCAAAACTTCTCGAGTATAACGTTAGATTCGGTGATCCAGAAACGCAATCTATATTACCTAGATTTGATTCAAATTGCGATTTGTTAAAATTGATGTTGTCAGTTGCAGAAGGAAAGTTAAATGTCAAAATGGTGGAACTTAACAACAAATCTACAGTTTGTGTAGTTGTTGCAAGTAAAGGCTATCCGGGTGATTATCAAAAGGGAGAAGTAATTAAAGGATTAGATAAGATTGAAAGCATTCCTGGTGTGTTGGTGTTTCATGCTGGTACTAAATTCGATGAAAGTGGTAACTTAGTTTCCGATGGCGGAAGAGTGCTAAATATAGTAGCAGAAGGGAGCACTATAGAGGAAGCCAAAAGTAAGGTGTACTCAGCATTAAATTTTTTAGAATGGCCAGGGGGCTTCTTCAGATACGATATCGGTAGTTAATGTTAGCTGTCGGTTAGCAGGTGGTTCACAGAAACGAAAAACTTCCTTGACAAACTCCGCCAGCGCCCTTATCATGAAACTGAAGCTATTGTATTTGCTTTCGCCAATCTGCAGATTAAAAGGTAAGGATTACTTAATGTATCGGCGTCTTATGTTCAATTTTTTGCAGTATATAGATACTGTATGTCTTTATAAAACTTCATCTACATCTAGATTTTTATCTAAATAAGCTGAACGCGCTTATAAAGCGTTACAAGACATCAAAAAATGCCAATACTCGACAGAGATAGTAAAAGACTAGCTAATTCGGGGATTCTTTGTCTTTTTTTCTGCTTGGTAAATTTCTTAAACATTTGCAGCATAGGTGAGTTGCAATTAAAAGCAGCTAAATCTTGCTTGTCAAGCGTTTAAAACATAAAAAACGCCAATATTTTAAAGCAGATAATAACCCCAGGGCTTCTTTTGCCTTTTTTTTCATTTGGTAAATTTCTTAAATATTTATGGCTAAACGACAATCGTCATCCCGCAGCGGGATCTAGAGATACCGCGGCGGTATGACGGTTCGCGGCGGGATGACGATAAGCTCGTCATCCCGCTACATTAATATTGTATTAATAAAAACTTAATAATAATCCTTAATAATATATGAACTAACATGTTTGCAATTTCGTATGACAGAGGAAACAAAAGATGGATATGCTTCCTTATACGTTGCAATTCAGGAAGGTAATATTGAAGCTGCAGAACTACTAATAAAATGTGGCACAAACGTCAATGATCATTATGAACGCAATCGTACGCTACTGCATATTGCCATCGGACGCAAACAATTAGAAATAGCAAAATTGCTGATAAAAAATGGAGCAAACGTTAATGCAAAAACTCAAAATCATGGTAAAGATGATCTAACACCAATGCACTTTGCAGTTTTTGCAAATACGCCAGAATTTATAGAATTACTAGCTAGCCATGGTGCATTGATTAATGAAAGAGAAAGTACCGAAGGGTATACTCCTCTTCACTTTGCTGCTTTATATGGGAACAAAAATATAATACAAGCCTTAATTGATAAGGGACAAGATATTGAAGATGTGGACAATAATGGGCGAACAGCTCTGTTTTTAGCTGCTAGGCAGTGCACTGAAGCAGAAGATGATAGCAGAATAGAAATTATCAAGTATTTGATAGACAAGCTCAAAGCAGATGTAACAAAGAAAGACAATAATAACAATGCAGTACTCTTTCCTGCCGCTAATAATTGCCCTGGAAAAGTGGTAGAATTCATCATTGAGCAATATATAAAAATCTTTGAGTTAGAGAATTTTATCAACCACAAAAATAATGATGGAATGGATGCTTTGGATATTGCGCTGAATAGTGGAAACGAGAAAGCTATTGAAGTATTAAGATCATATGGAGCAGATATCAAGAATAAGGTAGATGGTAGCATTCAAAAAATTACTGCAGAAAAACCAAGTAGTACCCTAGACAGAGCAGAAAGTGCAGAGGTAGCGCCTCCAATTAAGCAAAGAGTATAAAGCTTTTTATAAAGCGATTATAAATTTCAGTAAGTTGCAGAGGCTCTACAATGGGAAGTGTAGTATGTTAGCAGATACAAATGACTAGATAAATTATATTTCATTAAAGTCATTTATCTTGAAACATAAGCAGGATTTTGTATAGTTGTTTCAATTTGGGTCTATATATTGAAACAACGCGTGAAAATGACAGGTCATTGTACAAGAGGTATCTAATTCACCGACAAGAATGCTAGATAAAGACACTTACATTTCAATTATTTCACAATTTCTGTATAATCTTAAAAACTCAATTAGTGCGTTATGAAGATAATAATAGGTAATGCTAGTAAGGAATTAGGGGAATCAGTAGTTAACCGGCTAGATGTTCAACCATCCTCTGCTTGGATATCAAAGTTTACCGATGGTGAGGTAAATGTAGAAGTAGCAAATGATCTATATAATCAAGAAGTATATATAATACAATCTCTTTCTCCCCCTGTGAATGATAATCTTATGGAGCTTCTGCTTATAATTGATGCAGTAAATAGATTAGGAGCCAAAAGGATAGTAGTAATTATCCCTTATTATGGATATAGCAGGCAAGATAGAATTATCAAGAACAATAATGTGCAGTCTGCTTTAAGTGCCAAATTAGTTGCAAATCTTATTCAAACTGCAGGTGCAAGTAGCGTTGCAGTTATTGATTTGCACTCAAGTCAAATTGAAGGATTCTTTGATGTACCGATAACTAATTTGAACTGCTTTGAAGCATTTGTTGACTCTATACACACAGAAAATTTGGCAATTGTTGCACCTGATGTTGGAGCAATTGGCAGAGCACGTGCTTTTGCAAAGACTTTAGAGGAAAAGTACAAGATAGGGTTAAATGATAAGATTATTGTAGTAGATAAATATAGGGAGAAAGCAGGCACATCTCAAGTAATGAACATAATAGGAGAAGTTGCAAATAAAAATTGTGTCATTGTTGATGATATAGTTGACTCTGGTGGAACATTGTGTAATGCAGCTCTTGCTTTAAAAGGCCACGGAGCAAAGTCCGTAATTTCATGCATCACACATGGCGTGCTTTCAGGAAGTGCAGTTGAGAAAATTTCTTCCTCTTCTTTAGATAAATTAGTGATTACGGATACCATACTTCACAAATTTGAAAAAACTGGTAAAATAGAAGTTGTTTCGGTCGTAGATATTTTAACTCACTTTATCCAAGGAGGTAAAGATGCCAGCTAAGTCAACAGAAGACGTTATTACTTCACTAATAGAATTTGCAAATAAGAGAAAAATAACAATTACCAAAGAAGAAATGCTTAAAATTGCACAGCTTGTAAGGATTAAGTTATCAAATGACGAGATTGATCACTACTCCAAAGAACTGACAATGCTGGATTGGATACATGATACTTTATTGCAAGTTAATACTGAAGGTGTTTCTCCTATGCGTTATGGCAGCATAGACAAGGACATTCATGTACGCGATGATGTTATAAATTCTCAAAACATTAAAAAAGAGATATTGTCCAATACAAAACCTGAGCATGGGTATTTCGTAGTGCCAAAGGTTATAAGCAATTAAAGTAAAATAAGGCTCATATCAAATCTATAATAGATCTACTTTCAAAAATAAGACCAATCCGGTAAAGAAGCATTTGTGGGAGTGGAAACCATTTTTTGATTTTTCTTTACTAAGTCTACTAAATATAGTTTAGAGTTGCTTGGTGATTCTGTTCTTGTAAAAATGATTTCTCTACCATTTGGTAACCATGCCGGGGATTCAATTTTATGCCCCTCTGAAAGCAGACGTTCTTCTTTGCCATCTGGCTTCATAACTCCTATGTAAAATTTTCCTGACTGAATCTTTGTAAAAGCTATCAGATCTCCTTTTGGCGACCAAACAGGCGTAGCATATCTTCCACTTCCAAAACTAATTCTTTTAGGTTTTTTACTTTTGTTAGTAAAATCGATAACGTACAGTTGCTGACTCCCACTTATATCAGAACTAAAAGCCATATACTTTTGATCTGGAGAAAAAGAGGGAGAAGTGCTTATAGCTGAACCTTTAGTAATTTTTTTTGTTCGTTTACTACTTAAATCCAAAGATAATATATTCGTTTCACCACCCAATGAGTGGGAAATTAAAAGAGATTTACCATCGGGAGAAAATCTTGGTGCAGAAACAACTCCTTCAAATGCGCTGATTATTGATTCAGTGTTATCTTTTAAATTTTTTAATATTATATAACTTTTACCATTTGCGTACGAGATATAAACAATACCCTTTCCATTTGGTGAGAATCTCGGTGTTGACACAAATCTATCGCCATTTGTTAAGTATTTTATATTACTTCCATCTTGATTCATCACAGCAATTTTACGGACAGATTTGTAGTTGCTATCTTTTTCTTCAGCGATATACGTGATTTTTGTGTTGAAGTGCCCTTTCTCACCAATTAATCTATCATGTATCACATCCGAAACGAGGTGACCAATTTTTCTCCAGTCTTTTGCTGGAAAAACAACTGACTGAGTAAGTAATTCTCTTTTTGTAAAAGCGTCAAATAAACGAAATGATAGCTCTAATGCACTACCAGATATTTCGCTTAAACTTACTGTGACTACAGTATCGCTTTTCCAAGATTTAGGTTCAGCTTCCGCGCCACGTTTTACATTAAATAAGCCACAATTAGATAAATTTGTTCCTATTACCTTTGCAATATTTTCGCTTAATTCGCTTTCCAACGCTGTTTTACATGTACATTTAGATACAACAAGACCAATGTTACCAACACTGCTTTTTTTTATATCAACATATAAAGCAGCTTTTGTAAAATAAGGAATAAATAACGAAATAAATAACACCAGATGAACGAATAGCTTCATTCATTTCATACCTGTTCTATCTGAACCTCAATTATAGGCCTTTTTAGTAAATATTCCTTTAAGATACTCAATATTGAACTTTCAATCTTATTTTTAATTTTTTTTGTTGGCTGCAAACTAAACAACGACTCAACTTTCTTGACAATTTTCTGTATGGTAGCTGCATCTTCTAGCACTTCAAAAACACCAGGTACAAATACTTTTGGTTTAGCAAGCAATTTATTTTTCTTGTTTACAACTGCTGTTACCACAATAACTCCGGCATCTCTCATTCTTTTACGCATTTTTATAACACTGCTCTCCGGATGACGTAGCAACATACCATCAATACCAAAGTAGTCAACATCAATTGAATCAACCTTTCCTCCGTTCTCCAAATTAACAATATCACCTGGTGCAATCATTATTGCTTTTGCCACACCGCACTCTTTAGCAAATTTTACATGTGCATGCGTGTGAATATATTCGCCGTGAACTGGAATAGACATCTTCGGTTTTATTAAAGAATACATTTCCTTTAGCTCTTCTCTTGTTGGATGCCCAGAAGCATGAACATGCTCTGTTTTTTCAGTAATAACTTCTACCCCCATCTCAATAAAGGCATTGAGCATGTTGTGCGCACGAGTTTCATTTCCAGGAATGATTTTTGACGAAAAGATCATGGTATCACCTTGCTGCATTTTAAATGCTTGATGACTCTTAGCAGCAAGTCTTGCGGTAGCTGCCAGTGGCTCACCTTGACAACCTGTGCAAAGTAGCACCAGTTCTTCCCTTGGAAAATTTACTGCTTCCTTTGCTTCAAGAAACTGAGGAGAATCAGTTAAATAACCACTATCTTGCGCAACTTTCACTATTCTCCATAAAGATCTACCAAGTAAAACTACTTTTCTATTTAGTGCTTTTGCAGCTTGGCTTATCGTTTCAATTCGTGCCACATTTGAAGCGAATAGCGAAACAGCAACTAATTTTTTAGACCGCTTTATTATGTTATAAATATTATTATAAATTTCACCTTCTGACTCAGGGTGATGCTTGCTTAATATATTGGTTGAATCGCAAATTGCTGCAAGCAGGTCACCTTTATCGCCAATTTCTTTTAGACGCTCCATATTAGAAGTTAATCCAACAACAGGTTTTGGATCAAATTTCCAGTCTCCGGTATGGAGTGCACTACCCATTTCAGTGCTAATTAATATTGAATTTGCCTCAGGAATTGAATGAGTTACATTTATAAACTCGACGGTAAAAGGACCCAAATTTATGCTGCCATTTATGTCTACCTCTTTCACAGGCACTATACCTTCCAATCGAAATTCTTTTAGTTTCTCTTTAAGAAAATTAACCGTAAACTTTGTTGTATATATGGAGCACTGCAACTCTTCCCACAAGTGGGGCACTGCACCGCAGTGGTCCTCATGTGCATGTGTAATTATTATTCCAAGTAAATCTTTTTTTCTTTGAGCAATAAAATCTATATCAGCAATGAGCAGCTCAACACCTGGCATAGTTTCATCTGCAAAACCAACACCAAGGTCGATCATAATCCACTTACCTTGGTAATGATATAGGCTAACATTCATCCCGATTCTTCCTACTCCCCCAAGCGGAAGAAATAAAAACTCATTTTTGTTTATATTCATTAAATTTAAATTATTAAAACCTGAGAATAGCAAAACTTCGACCTTAAATAAAGAAATTTATTGCTTTTACATAGTTTTAAGGAACTAAGAAGTTTCTGTTGGCTAATAATAACACTATTGTTAAGTTTCCCATTAATAAGGTCAAAGAATTGCAGGATTAAATGAAAACCCGTAAACAGTTACCCCTTTTAATGTCATTTAGCAGATTTCTTATTTTTTTTTTACTTTACTAAAAAACCCTTCAGATTGCTGTTGTACACTTGCATTTTCCTCTTCTTCAAGCGCTTTTAATAGTTCAATTTGCTTTTTAGTTAAATTTTTTGGATTTAAAGTCTCAACTATTACCTGTACGTATAAATCACCACGAGCATGTGAGTTCATATATGGCATACCCTTTTCCCTACAACGTAGTTTGGTACCAGTTTGAGTGCCTTCAGGGACCTTTACTTTTATTTTAGCTCCATCAATTGATTGAATATCGATTTCACCACCAAGCACTGCTAATGTCATTCTTATAGGCACTTTACAGTGTAAATCTGCTTTATTTCTAGCAAAGATTTTATGGAAAATTATTTTCACGTATACGTATAAATCTCCACTTTTTCCACCTTTTGTTCCAGCTTCTCCTTTACCACTTATCCTTACCTTAGCTCCTTCTTCTATGCCTTTTGGAATTGAAACGGATATATTTACTTCATCTCTTCTACGTCCACTTCCACCACATTTCTTACATTTGTTTTGTATTATTTCTCCTTCCCCATAGCATGTAGTACATGTTCTTTCGATGGTAAAAAAGCCTTGTTGAGTTCTAATCCTACCGCTTCCCTGGCATGTGTGGCACTGAACTGGTTTAATTGCTCCTTCGCCACCTGTGCCTTGGCATGTATCACATTTTACATTTGTCATATAATGTATAGGCGCTTGTATTCCTTTAAATGCATCTTCTAAGGTAATTTCAAGATCATAACGTAGGTCTGCTCCAGATACTCCTGTTGTACTTCTTTTTGCTCTCGCTCTACTTGCACCACCACCGAATCCTCCACCAAAGAAGTCATTGAATATGTCGCTAAAATCTCCTGCAGAGCTAAAGCCTTGAAATCCACCAGAAGCACCTTCGTGGCCATAACGGTCATAGCCTGCCCTTTTCTCAGAGTCAGACAGAACTTCATATGCAGCTGTTACTTCTTTAAATTTTTCCTCTGCTTCTTGATTGCCAGGATTTCTATCAGGATGATATTTTAATGCTAATTTTTTATACGCTTTTTTTATCTCATCAATACTGGCATTTCTGCCTACTTCCAGCAGATCATAGTAGTCTTTTTTGCTCATATATAATAGTTTAGTGCTTAACCTTTAAAGATAGGTATTACATATATTAATTTCAAGTGTGACTTCTGTTTCCTATAAAATGTGGTGCACCCTGAGCGACTTGAACGCCCGACCTTTTGATCCGTAGTCAAATGCTCTAATCCAACTGAGCTAAGGGTGCTTTCACAAAGTTAACTTTAGCAGGTTTTGTAGCTTGATTCAATTAATTTGGCTAAAAATAAAACTATTGATTTCTATCATACGTGAACCCCTCACAATTCTCAAACTGCCGTTTCGCATTAGAATTATCAAATTCACTACAAGGAGGAGCAGTTGGAGTAGTATTAGGATCTTGAGAAAAGTAAGGAGGTGGTGCATCATAACGAGAAGAATCTCCATAACCATACCCTTGTCTAAGACAGCTATCTACCGCTCCTTTAGCTTTCTCGATATTTTCTAATTCTTCCTCATGCTTCATATGAAAAGCTAAACCACCAGCAAAACATACGAGAGAATTAACGCCAAGGATAGCTAAACCCCACACTGGTAAGACTGGGTAAACAGCACAAGCTACCAAAGCTGCCAAAGAAACAACGCCAACCGCAAATTCTATATTTCTGAACGTTTTAAATTTACTATCCAGGTAATCTATTTTTTCTTCTTTTCTAGCCACTTTTCTGCTGCTGTTATACCAAAAACACATACCAGCATGGAAAGCAACACACACAACTGCAGCTACTATACCCAAAGCTAACAGCTTTCTACTGTCTTCTGATTCTTTTTTATTCTCTTTTCTCCCTTGATGAGTGGTATTACCATTGTTAATATTCGTTATATTATTAACCGTAGTGTGACCACGTCCACCGAATAAAGAATCCATCCAGCATTGTAATAGCAAATAATCCCAAAAGTCTCAACCTCTATTGTGTACATGTATATGTGTAATCTGAGAGCCTGTAGGTTGTGCGTTATTCCCTGCGTTATATTGATCATTTCTGCTTCCTGTATCGTGCCTATTGCTTGAATTTGGATGTGTAAATTCTTCATACACATTTTTAAAATTCTCCTTGCTCCAAGTTAAATTCGGTGTATTATTACAATACTGTAGAAACCCTTCAATATTATTATTATTACCTAATTTCTTTATATAGGCTAACGCATACCCTTTTAAAACACTATCACTTGCTACCATAAATACCCTCTTAAGTTAAGATTAAATTAATAAATATTTATTATAACAAGATAACATCTACTTGTCAACTTGAGCCTGATTCAAGTATCCGTTCAGAGTGTGGCAGAAGAACTTATTCAAATAAAGTAGGTGGTAAAATATAAACATTTTATAAAGTGAAAAATGGACTTTTCAGACCACTGCCGAGCTAAAAAAGCCCTGAAAAACGTGATACTTAGGCCACTTCTTGCTTAAGCTGTACAATTTCAGCTTGAGAAAGGCCAGTGGATTCAGCTATTAAATTAACAGATACACCAGCTTTAAGTAAATTTTTTGCAACTTCGATTTTTCCTTTCTCTATACCTTCCTCAAGTTTGTATTCAAGAATGGCTTCTTCTTTCCGCAGATCCATTATTCTTTCTTCATATGCTACTAAATCTTTTTCATTCCAGCTAAACCTGTCTAATTCATCGTAGGCTAACTTTATTATTGGTGATTTTTCTGCTATATTCCTTAGGTCTTCATCTGTAGTTTCATCTGCATACTGTTGTCTAAGTGAAGAAGGTCGCCCCTCCTCACTCGACTTCAAAACCGTACGTGAGACTTTGCGCCTCATACGGCTTCTCTCTAATTTGGTGCTTGTCATGCACACCTCCTGTGTAATTCATCGTGACAATGCCCATGTAACAAAGATAAATTTTTGATCATATTGTTTCGTCTATTCCGGTCTTTATGATGTATTTCTATTATATCATCACTTTCAAACCATAGTCTACAATTACCGCATTTACTTTGTTGTAACTTCAATAGTTTTATTACTCTCGATGGCTTATCTGGTATTTCTCTAAGACGATTACCCCAATATACCCAATCACCATCATATGGAGATCTGGTTTTTTGCACTTTGATATGTCGTTTAATAACATGATCGCTGTGTATAATAAGATGTATCTTGTTACTTGTCATAAAACGCCAGTTATCGTTATTATACTTTTTAAAGTATTTTCTTTTTATCCAGCATTTCCCTTTGTTTGG
>NZ_JAPQLN010000111.1:0-35601 GCF_028981745.1 Wolbachia endosymbiont of Drosophila tristis
TCAGTAGCTTATTATTCTGGTATTTATAACAAGAACGGTCAGTGAATACCTAAATTTGAGTAAAAGAAATTTCACTACCACTCACTAATCCGGCTAAAATTCAAGAATTTCAATGCTTTAGCTATTTTCAATAGAATTAAATTTATTAATATAAATAATAAATTACTATTCTTAAATTTGATCAGATTGATTGCAAAAAAACAAGATTTTCAATAGGTTGCTTATAATCCTAATTATAGTTAGCCTTTCATAAGTAGCGATGCAACAAAGCCATCCCAGTGTCTGGGCACTGGGATGACACCGAAGGGGCTACTCGGATGACAAACCCTGTCATTCCATGGCGTGACGCTGGTTTCCATCCAAGACGGCAGTGCTTGACACTGGAATGACAAGAAGAGGGCACTGCCCTCCTTGTATGTATTAGATATAGGCCGAGTTGTGGTCGTGATAAATGTGATCGCTTGCGCAATCGAACATTTTCACAAAACCATTCTCTAGATAAAGATTATATTCGTGATGTTGATCTGATAATACAATATTATCTTGCTCCCCTGAATTGAAATGACTTGAATCTGACAGCAATTCGTAATTTGGATTATCTATTTTACTAATGCTGTTTATTACTTTGCCATTACCACTTGATATAGCTAAACTATAACTATCACCATCCTTCATTATCTTGATGGACACCTTATCTTCAGGTAACACTATAAGCTTCTTTGTGCCACTATCGTGGATTACGAATTTGCCTTTTTCAAAATAGTATTTGTCTTCCGGCAAAGCACCAACCTTATAATCTGATGTGTGCAGTTTGTTCCAAAAATCTAACACAGATTGCTTTTCTGCTCCTTCCGCTCTATCATACAAGGCTTTCACATCATTATAATTTATCGTTACATTTGCCTTATGCTTCCCTTCTGAGTCCTGCTCGTAGCTCTTTTCTATTTTGAGAATTGTGTCTTTTAATACTACCTGTTCTTGCTCTTTCTCCTCCACTGAAGCTGACCTTTTTGCCCTTGTTGGAATTTGTGGCTGATCAGACTGCATTTCACTATTGTCGTTTGATGCAGTTTTCTCTTCAGCAGCTTGTGCAACAACATTAGTAGTACTATGAACTTCTGTCTTAGTTTCACTTACTTGCCCTTTTGGACTTTCGGTTTGTTTCTCTTTTGTAAATATTCTCTGATAGTCCGTGTAGCCTCTATTAGTATCACCGATATCGCTACTGCCTTGATCAAAAGTTATTTTTTTACTTCCATTTCCCATATCTTCAATTTCAACTTGAGGAGAAACAGATGCTAGGAAATCGTTATAACTGTAGTTGTAGTCAGCAGAAAAGAATATTTTCCCTTTGAAATTGTGAAAGTTATTAGACAACATTCCAATTTCTTCATCACCATCAAACAATTTTACTTTAGTGAAATATGTTTGATCTTTTATTCTAACTATTTCACCGCTGGAGTTTCTTTGTATGTGATAATCATTTGGGTCGTACTTTATAGCAAAAAGTTTGCCAGAGCCATATTTCTCTAAGTTTATAAGGCCCACATTTACATGTTTATGGGAATAATCTCTCTTTTCATATTCATGTGCAAATATTGGATCTATATATCTATATTCGTCTGATATATTTGGCATACCTACTGGATGTTCATTCCCATCTTTCGTCACCGGAACAAGCTTATATGCTCCATCTTTTTCCACTAATTTTAGGTGAGTAATACTTTGTGGTAGTTGAAACCTTACGTTTGCTCCATGGTCATGAATAAATAGATCACCTTTCTCGGTAATATAAAAGCCCATATTTTTAAATTCATGTAAGCGCTCGTCTCCTTGCTTTACGACAGCTTCATATACATCATCGTCTGTCCTATCTGTTCCCTTATTATCCAGTAATTTCCCTTTTTCCACGATTACTCCATTTGCCTTTTGCTCATCAGAATATTGTGCATGTTCTGAATCCTGATGATTCAAAATTTTGGTACCTCTAAGAAGCAGAGAATCTAAATCTTTTTGGATGTGTCCAGTGCTAGGATGCAACAATTCATTTTCATGTAAATGCGCTTCATCAAAGTATTCATCGCGTTCAACTGTTCTGCCATCTATTAGGGAAGCTTTATAATGACCATTTTCTTTTGTAACTGCCATGTAAGCACCGCCTTCGTATGAAACATTTAAGTTGTGCAATATATCCTCAAAAACGAAAGTTTCTTTAGTTTGGCCTTCAACTTGCTTAAAAAATCCTGATTCGCTCAATAATTCTCCAAGCTTTGTATTTCCGTCATATATAGACAGTGCACCCATATCTCCTTGACCATGAGCTTGCATAGAAAAAATCTTACCTTCTTGTAGATCAATATGATTTGTACCTCTTATCAAGTTTGAATCGATGTTGATCATCTCTCCTAACATCTTTTCTACGTCGATGTTCTTAGTCGCTTTTACTTGTTCTAAGCCAGTGTTTATGGTTTTATCAAGTAAGGTACTTTTTAATTCCTCATATTTGGAGGGAATTGAATAATATTTGTCTGAATACTCTTCGTAAGAAATCTTCCCTTCGCTATATTCTTTATTTATCTTGGGATATTCCATTTGCCTCTGCTCATCCAGATTTTTTAATGCATCATCATAAGCTTTCTTTAAATTTTCATCATACTTTGATAGCATTCTAAAAGCCTGATTTTTATACTCTAGACTGTTTCGGTACTCATTACCTTGTTGGTCAGAGTAAGTTAGTTTATCCTGTCCATCGGAAGTTTTTACTACCTTGAGGAAATGATATTCCTTTGATATATCAAGTGTATCATTTGTTGCCCTATTTATAGCACGAGCAACATCATAAAATGCAACGTGTTCTACAGGAGAAAAACTTCCAACGTTTTCTCCATCCATTTTTTCTATATTTGCTTTATAGTAGGATACGTTTTTAATTTCTCCACCCACTATTTCTTGACCAATTGCTATGAAATCTCCTTTTGTAACTTGCAAAGCGTTGAGATGTTCCATTGCAGTTTCTGTATCATTCTCAGCAAGCCAACTTTTGAAGTCAGTATCGTGTCCTTTTATGTCTTTCAAGAAACTTTTTGACTCATCTGAGTTACCTTGACGTAAAGCATCTAGGTAGTCTCTTAATAAACTAGGATCTTTTTCCTGTAAGTACATTATCAACGCATGACCTGTTTTATAAACCAAGCTATTTGCTTCGCTGTCCTTTGAGTATTCTAAACTTAAAATTTTATCTAAATCCAAATTTGCAGCTTCAGTTTTGTCGATACTTGATCCTTGAGAATTGAATTTATGATCTGAATGATGCTCAAAGTAGTCTGCAATTCCTTCCATTAATACTGTAGGTAAAGATTTGCCTCCTGTAGCCAAGTAAGTTAAACCATGTGCAAATTCATGCTGAAGGTTATGAATGCCACCTTGCTGGTAGACGTACATTTCAGCAAAAACGTCAGCTTTCCCTTTGTAGTAACATTTACCACCTTCGTCTCCAAGGTAAGAACCGAAACGCTCGCTTCCGCCAAGGTGAGTGTAATCATCCTTGTCATCAAACATGTAAATTTTAAATGTTTGTTCTGAACTGCCGCGTTCTAACTCGAATGCGTTTTTAAAATTAGTAGCTGTTTCTCTTATCTCACTTTCAATGTTAGCAACTTTACTTGCTCTTAAATTGTGAGAATAAACCTCTACTTTAATATTTAAATCTTCAACTTCTATAACATGTGGCGAATTAAACCCTTTGCCGTTATTGTTGAAATATTCTGCTTTAGTTATATTTTTATTTACTTGTTGACTAATTGTCATAATTTTAACCTCTAATTTGCTGATCTTTCAATATCAAGCATAAAGTAATTTCCCTAAAAAAAACGTAAATCCCTGTATTAATATGATTTATATCTTAATAAATAAAGTATAGATAGTTAACTTAATATGTAAAATTTAGAATATGGCTGAAATTCTATACAGCTATATTCCGGAATCACATTGGACAAGGACAAAAGCAAAGTGGTTTATTGACTTTCATTCCACCAAAGCACTATACTAAAACCACGATGGGTAATTAGCTCAGTTGGTAGAGCACTTGCTTGACGTGCAAGCGGTCGCTGGTTCGAACCCAGTGTTACCCACGTTTTTGTTTATGAAAAGATTTTATATGACAGCAGTGCATAACGGTAAACACTCAGCAGCGCAGTCCAAGCGCTTAATCTATTCCATAATAATAGTTGCGATAACAATGTTTATGGAAATAGTAGGTGGAATAATTTCACATTCGCTTGCTCTATTATCAGATGCAGGGCATATGCTCACTGACCTCTTTGCCTTGGTTTTAAGCTGGTTAGCACATAGGTTTTCAGCTAAGAAATCCGATTTGCAGAGATCATACGGATATCATCGGTTGCAGATAATTGCAGCATTTGTTAATGGTTTAACTCTATTCCTCATTGCAGTAATCATTATAATTGAGTCAATAAAGAGGTTTATTTTTCCAGTCAATGTTGAGTGGAAAGTAATGTTAATAATTGCTACACTCGGTCTTGTCTCTAACATAATAGTCTTTTTTATATTACATAGTAAATGCGAGAGCAATATAAACATAAAAAGTGCTGTACTACACGTTATAGGAGATATTTTAGGTTCTGTAGCTGCTATACTTGCATCTATAATTATCATGCTTACTGGATGGCAAATAGTAGATCCAATCTTATCAGTATTTGTTAGTGTGATAATTCTAAATAGCGGCTATAAAATTCTCAAAAATTCTTGCCATATACTCCTTGAAGGTACGCCTGAGGGTATATCTGCTGAAGAGATAAAAAGTAAGATCACATCAGAATTACCTGAAGTGATAGATGTGCACCACATACATACATGGTCGCTGTCTGATAATTATTTTATAATTACCATGCATGCTAAAATAAAGCAAAATGTGCACCACACCAATGTTTTATATGAAATAAAAAAAATATTGCTAGATAAGTTCGAGATAGCACACTCTACAGTCGAGATCGAATACGATGAGTGTGCGGATAATAAGATACTTAAACATTGACGTTTTAAATTATTATGCTATTACTAGAGTGTAATGATGTTGAAGGTAAGCTATGATAGGTATTTCTCAAATACAATTTCCTTCAAAGGATTCTAGTAAGCTAAAATTTGTTAGCTACTTTGGAGCTTTTGTCTCGTTAAGCATTATCACTAATCCTGTTAATGTTCTTTTTTCTCTTGGTACTATGTTCTTCAGGTCTGAAATTAAAACTCTTTATATCTACAAAGAAATAAAAACGGCAAAACAGCAAAAAATGAGCAAAAGGGAATATTGGGAAATATTTTTTAAAAACAATACAATCAAGGTAGCAGCCTTCCTCTTGTTTTCTGCTTTCATAACATATCTAACTTTCACTACCACTTTCTTGCTTATTTCGTTACTGGGAACTATACTACTTACAATGCTATTAATTTTATTGCAGAGTGAACTAAGGCCAAAAGATTTTAACCCATTTACGCTGCTTAAAGCTTCTATAAATTTCTTTTTGGAAGGTATAAAAGAGAATTTACGTGGTATGGTTAATAGTTTTGATGTTAAGCTTGAACATTTACTGCCCCATCAATTAAATGATGATATCATTAAAAATATTGATAAATTAAAAGGTAAGTATAGTGAACAAGTACCTGAAGACGTAATCAAAAATGATGAATATATTCAATTCATTGGATATATAAACAATTCATATGAGTTTAGTGATGAGGATAAAGGAAGAGTAATTGCATTTTTAGATGACTTTTGCAAAGATGATCAAAAGCATAGCTCCGGCTTTACAGGTGGGCAGGTTCTGCTTTTAGTTTTAAGGGCTTGCAATGATGGAGACGGAGAAGCCGTTAAGAGTAAAAAGGATGCATTGATTTCTAATTTAATTGATAGCCAAACTTTCTCTAGAAAAGAGCGAATTCCTAACACTTGCTTCACCGGTATTATCTATAGAATGTTAAGCACGCTAGAGGGTATTCATCCTGATCCAGAAATTAGATTTACTCCCCCAAGGGAAATGTTGCTCTCAGAAGCACAAAATAAAGCACGTGAGTTTATGTTAGACAGGTTAAAAAACAAGAAAAACAATAAAGAAATTCTTAAGGCTTGGTATGACGTTCAAAATGGTTATGAAGACGATGAAAGTCAAAAAATAGTTGATGATTTTATTTCAGAAGTAAGTATTCCTTTAATGAGAAAATTATTGAGTATTACTTCTCAATATAGTGAACAAATTGTGCTGACGTTAATGAAAAATATTAGCTCTATAAAGTTAAATAAATTACAATGTTGTGAGCTGGTTCAGCACATGAGAAATAAACTGCAGGAGCATGATTTAGATGACCAAGAAAGTTTACTCGAAAACATCGGAAAAAAAGTATTCTTAGAGCTATTAAATCGAGATCTACTCGAGACAGATTTTTCTCTCAAGGATTCATCTTTGGATGGAGCTAAGAGAATAGCTAATAAGATAATAGAAGAAGAAGTAGCAGAATTTAAATTAAAGGCTGAGAAGACTATTGAAGGTCAGATAATTAGCATGTTAGATGGGTTAAGAATGCTCCCAAGAGAAAAAAGATGTTATAGGGTATATGTAGAACTCAGTAAAAATAACGAAAATTTTGCAAGAAAGGTTAAAAGTAACAAAAGCAGCAATGGATGAAATGTTAAAAAAAGGAGCTTCACATAAGCTAGAGTTAGAAATTGAAAGTGTATATGAAGGAAATAAAGATCACGTTACTCAACTTTATGAAAAAATAAGAGAAACAAAAAAGGAATTCATTGAAGATGGTCTTTTAACACCTCAAGAAGTAGAGAATATAACAAAAGCAAAAATCATAGACTTAAACAAAGAGGACAAAATCATACCGTCAAGCAATTTGTCTCGTAGTTTAAGTGTCAATAATTTGGCAGTACATTATCTATAAAATTTATACTCTTTACCTTGCAGAAGATTCACAATATTTCTGTGGTGTTTTAGGAAGACCAGTGCTCCTATAATTAGTAATGTTAAGAACAAATTCCTCTGAAAAAAAAAGGACCATGCTACAGCCGTTGAAGTAGCACTGAGTGAAGCAAGGGAAGAGTATCTAAAGGCAAGAAAGACTATTATCCAAATTATTACGAATACTAAAGTAATATCGATGTTAAATGCTATCAGTATCCCTAGAGTGGTTGCAACGCCCTTTCCTCCACTGAATTTTAGCCAAATAGGAAACATGTGTCCTAAAACTGCTAAAATTGCAGATACATATATATAAAAATCGTTATTATCACAAAATTGTTGTGCTATATAAACGGCAATAAATCCCTTAAAGGAATCCAGAAATAATGCCAAAGCAGCAAGAAATTTATTTCCCGTCCTTGCAACGTTTGTAGCACCAATGTTTCCTGAACCTACTTCTCTTAAGTTTATCCCTTTTATTCTTGTAATGATTAAGCTAAACGGTATTGAACCGAGTATGTAGGACAGTATAAGGACTACATACTTTTCCATTATACCAAGAACCTAATTAATTTTATTATTCCTCAGCCTTTTTAGGTAGCACTGAACTTCATCGTTAATCTGATTACTAAACAGTATAAGCGCTGTCATGTTGATGAGAGCTAAACAAGAGAATAAAGTTCCACCGATATTGGCAATAGCCATTATATCTTTAGAAAGACCAGAGAAAAACGCCACAATTATTACCGCTATGCGGTATATCACTATACTTTTTGCACCGAATAAATATAGCCACCCCATTTCACAACAATATACAAACGAAATTACTGAAGAAAATGCAAACAAAGGAGCAGCTACTGTTAGAAGGATAGGAAACCATGGAGAAACTGTCTCAAATGCTTTGTGAGTAATTAATATTCCCTCACTAACACCTGTTTGGTATGCACCTGTTATTACTATTGTTATTCCTGTTAAACAGCAAATTAACATTGTGTCAAAGCATGGTTCTATCATAGCGACTAGTCCAGTTCTTACTGGTTCTTCATCTTTAGTTGTTGCATGAGTAATTGAAGCAGAACCAACACCTGCTTCGCTGGCAAAGATTGCCCTTTGAATTCCAGCAACAAATGCTCCTACCATCCCTCCGCCAACAGCATTGAAATCTATCATAGTGGAAAATAATATTTTCAACGTATAACCAAGGTTATGAATATTAAATGCAATAATAATAATACAACTCAAGATATATATAAGTGACATAATAGGCACTAGTGCAGAAGATACTCTAGCTATCCTTTTAATTCCGCCAATAATCACTAGAGCAAGCAGCGCAGAAATTATGGAAGAAAGAAACCAAGAGTGACCATCTACCCAACTTGAATAGCCAGATAATATTGAAACCATTTGGTTGGTTTGAAACGCTACACTTCCACCAAGACCTGATAATACAAAGAATACTGCATACATGGCAGCCAGCACAATACCAAGTTTTTTAAATCCAAATTCCTCCAGACCATTCCTTATATACTGAAAGGGACCACTAAACAATTGGTCCTGATCTTCTGTTCTATGTCTAAACGCCAACGTTACCTCAGCAAATTTTGCTGACATACCAAAAAAACCTGTAATCATCATCCAAGGCACCGCTCCTGGTCCACCCATTGAAACTGCAATTGCGACTCCAGCAACAGTTCCAAGGCCTACTGTGCTTGAAAGTGCAGTCATAAATGCCTGAAAATGCGTAATATGACCATCATGGTGATTCGTGTCATATTTTCCACATAAAATAGCAAACGCATGCTTAAACATTCTTATGTTGAGAAATCCAAAACGTAATGTTAGAAACACATAACCAAAAACTAGTAGAAGGATTATAAATGGCACGTAAAGGATCTTGAAAAACAGTACTTCATTCATGAAGTTATTTATTCCATTCAACACAGCGTCATAACTTTCGTAAAAACCTGAAGCAGCGTACACATCATTAAACAATAGGCAAAATAACACCATACAAAGCAATCTATAAATCATGTTAATACCCTTTAGAATTGTAATAAGAATCTATTGTATTCAAAACTTCCCTTCTTAGTAGATATATTGCAACAGCATTTGGAATCATAAGGCACATAAACAAACTGTCACCTAGATAAGATATAAATTCTATATTCTTTGACATACAGCTGATATACACTGAAACCACTATAAGAATTTGGAACGGTATCAGTATTTTTTTACTACCAAATAAATACAGCAAAGCAACTTCACAGTAGTAACAATAAGCTATTATTGTGGAAAATGCAAAGGAAAACATCATTAGCGGAAAAACTAACTTGCTGAACAAGGGCAAAGCTGTTGAAAATATCGAACTAATTAGTGTAATATCACCCACGTTATCAGTGCTATGCATACCAGTGATAATTATCACAATACCAGTCAAAAATGAGATTAATATTGTGTCTATAAGTGGTGCAATCATTGCAACGCACCCAACTTTAATTGGATCTTCTTCTTTTACAGCTGAATGTGCTATAGCTGCTGTTCCGGTACCTGCTTCGTTAGCAAACACTGATCTTCTCACTCCGGCTATTAATCCGCTCAATACTCCGCTTCCTATAGCTGATTTATTGAAGATATCTTGGAATATTATGGATAGAGCATTCAGCAAATTACTTCCGTTTACATAAATTAAATATATACACATACCCACATATAGCACTATCATAATTGGTGCTAAGCTCGTTGAAACGAAAGCAATGCGCTTTATTCCTCCCAATATTACAATAAAGACAAGCAGGGATATAATAATGGATGCGTTGTATTCTAGGAGGTTATTTGATAGTGCTGCTATTTGATTTGCTTGAAATGGTATACCGCCCAAAATCATTGCAATAAGTAGCATAATCGCATAAGTGAAGGCAAGAAATCTACCAGTTTTTGCAAATCCAATTTTTGCAAGCCCGTACTTCATGTAATAAAAAGCCCCGCCAGTTGTATTTTCAGAGCGATAAGTAAATGCAAGCACCACCTCGGCAAACTTTATCGACATACCAAGTATTCCGGTAATTACCATCCAAAAAACTGCACTTGGCCCCCCTATTGTGATAGCTATTGCAACTCCTGATATTGTTCCAAGACCAACTGTTCCTGAAATTACTGTTGCAAACGCTTGAATATGAGTGATTATGCCATTGTTGCTGTTATTACACTTTAGATTGAATAGCGTCTGTATTCCATATTTAAGTAACCTAAAGTTAATGAATTTGAACTGGGCAGTACAAAAGATTCCAGTTGCAATTACCCAAATAATTATAAATGGAATGTTGAATATCTTTATATACAGAAATGAATTTAATAGTTCACTTATCTTCAAAATCATGCAGTTTTCTATTTTTTGTTAGCTAACGAGTTTTATATGTAAAATATATGTAAAACCCGATGCTTATTGGAATAGTAAGTGTATACACTATACCTAAAATTGGTAGAGTCATCCAGGGCTTACTGATGAAAAATACAATAAGTACTCCAAAAAATGACACAAATATATAGGATAGGCTTTTGGGAATATAAATATATTTTGCAGAGAAAGTTGGAATGTGACTTATCGAAAAAAATGAAATGGCCAGAAAGTAACAAGCTACGTTTCTTGTGTTAAAAAATCGCTCTATGAGAAGTAAGTATTCACTCTCATGAGATTGAAAGGTAATAATTATTGGTAACAAAGAAAGTAAAGCACACACTGGAGCTGGAACACCAGAAAAGAAAAATTTTTCCCAGTATGGTTGTTCTGAGTGTAGCGAAACATTAAATCTTGCAAGTCTTATTGATATGCAGATTACGTATATCATTACTAAAATCCAACCTATGACTTTGATTTCGTTTAGCTTCCAAAAATACAAAAGAAATGCAGGCGCTGCACCAAAATTTAGAAAATCTGCAAAAGAATCAAGCTGGGCTCCAAAATCGCTAGTTGATTTTAGAATTCTAGCTATTCTGCCATCCATTCCATCTATTATTGCTGCAATGATGATAAAAATTACTGAGAATTCCCATTGTTCATTAAATGTAAATTTAAGTGAAGTGAGACCAGAACATAAACCCAATAAAGTTATAAAGTTTGGGAATAATTTAGTAATAGGTAAGAATCTACTGTTACTTCCCTCGTTATTCATATAACGTCAAAAGTAAGCTTCTCTTGAACGTTTTCCTTATTTAAGTTTGCTATAATTGTTTCACCACCAATAACAGTTTGCCCTTCTGAAACTCTGACTTCTGTATCAGCAGGAACATAGATATTCACTCTACTGCCAAACCTTATAATTCCAAACCTTTCACCTGCTTTTACGTTCTGGGATATTCCTAAATTACAAACGATACGACGTGCAATTAATCCAGCTATTTGCTCCACAATAATTTCTTTCCCCTTTTCGTATTCAATTACAATAACCTGCTTTTCATTTTCATTACTAGACCTATTGCTCATTGCGGATACAAACTTGCCTTTTTTATAACTCATTTCCTTTATCGTACCAGATATTGGTATACGGTTCACATGGACGTTCAAAACACTTAAAAATATGCTAACAAGCGTAAACTTCTTCTCCTCTCCGTTTTCTGCTGATAAAGGATAATTAACTTCTTCAATTTTTGAAATCACACCATCAGCAGGACTTAATATAAGATTCTTATTGTTTGGCACAGCTCTTGCTGGATCACGAAAGAAATAAGTACACAATAATGTCGGAAACAAGCACGTAACGCCAAACCCCCAAGATATAGAGAATGCTATACACGTTACTATAAAGGAAACTACTATAAATGAATAACCTTCCCTGTTTATATTAGGTAAACCAAAACACATAATCTTATTAACAATAACCTATTGTTAACAATTTATCATTTATAATTTCTCATGAAAAGCTTTTTTTAACTGCTTCAGCAAAGTCTTTTTGATACAAGGTAACATTACAGATTGTTATATTAGCACATAGAATTACCGTCATACTGTAACAACCCGTCCAACACAAAATCTAATGCCTAAGTTTAGATCAGAAAACTGATTCTTCTAAAAGTTGCTCACTATCCTCGTCTATTATGATAGAATTATCATGATTTCTGAGTAAATCTCTGATTTTCGTTTCTATTTCATTTGCGACTTCTTTGTTTGTTTTTAGGTAAGTTTTTACATTCTCTCTTCCTTGCCCAAGACGTGTGTTGTTATATGAATAGTAAGCGCCTGCTTTTTCAAGCACACCAAGCTTTGCTCCCATATCTATTATTTCTCCGAGTTTTGATATACCTTCATTGTACATTATATCAAATTTCGCTTCTCTAAATGGAGGAGCAACTTTATTTTTTACAACTTTAACTCTTGTTTCATTACCTGTAATATTTTCTTTGTCTTTTATTACACCAACTTTTCTTATATCAAGCCTTACAGAAGTATAGAATTTTAATGCATTTCCACCCGTGGTAGTTTCAGGATTTCCATACACTACTCCTATTTTCATACGAATTTGATTAATAAATATCAATATACAGTTCGCTTTTGAAACGGCAGAGGTTAGTTTCCGTAGCCCATGACTTAGAAGCCTTGCTTGCAGCCCCATATGTTGATCACCCATATCACCTTCAATTTCAGCTCTTGGAGTTAATGCTGCGACAGAGTCAATAACTATCACATCAACCGCACCAGAACACACTAAATACTCAACAATATGCAACGCCTGCTCTCCAGTGTCTGGTTGTGAAATCACTAAATCATCAGTGCTTACCCCAAGTTTACGAGCATATAAGACATCCAATGCATGTTCTGCATCGATAAATGCGCATGATCCTCCTTTTTTTTGTGCTTCAGCAATCACGTGCAAGGCAAGAGTGGTTTTACCAGAACTCTCGGGGCCAAATATTTCAATTATACGCCCTTTTGGCAGACCTCCAACACCTAGAGCCGAATCAAGCGCAATTGATCCTGTGGATATTGTGTCTATTTTTTCTACAGGGTTTTGCTTCAACTTCATTATTGCACCTTTACCGAATGCTTTTTCAATCTGGCTTATTGCGTTATCTAGCGCTTTTTGTTTATCACTATTTCTTTCTTCTGGGTTACTTGCCATAGATCATTTATTAATTTATATAATTCTCTATGATAATCAAACGCGAATAACCTGCCAAGGTTTTTCTAGTATTTATGTATTATTTCAATGAAAAATATTAACGTTTTCATAAAGCAGATATTTGTTTGCCTTCGTTAGTAACACACTATACTTTAGTGTACGAACGTTGCAATTTGCAGCATAGCAGGTGGTGTCATCCAAGTAGCCAACACTGAAATGACTAAATTCGAAATGGCTATATGAATTTATTGTAAATTACTACCGTATAAGGTGCGATGCAACAAAGCCATTCCAGTGTCAGCTACTTGAATGACACCTCTTAGATGGGTCAGCTACTCAGATCTGCCATGAAAACTGCAACCCTAAATGTTGGAGCACTGTCGTACACTAAGCGCTGTAATGACAATTTTAGTCGCTTCATACACTTATCATGCTAGTCATAACAGAAATAATTTTTACCAAAGATATTTATGAAATAATTGACATAGTTTGGAAATATGTATATTATAGAACATTAATAGTTAGTTAATTTGTAGGTGTAATGTGGCTAGAAATGTTTTGAATGAAAATGAGTACCACGCTTTAAAGCAGTTGTTTTTAACATTTAATATTCAAAAGGAGGATGTGGTAAATTCTGACATTAAGAATATTAAGAAAAAGCTTAGTCAACAATACCGTAAATTATCGTTAAAATATCACTCAGGTAAAAACCCAAACAATAAAGAAGCGGAGGAGAAATTTAAGGTTATTGCATTAAATAAGCCATTTTTTGAAGAATTTATAATAGAGCCATTGGAGAAAGGTCTCAATAAAAGAAATAATTTAATAAAAGAATTACGCGGTAAGTTGTGGAGTCGCAGTTATGAAGAATTGCAAAAATACTTAGATGATAAGTGCAGAAATAAACTCTATAATAAGCAGCAGTCAATTAACAATAATGTAACTGCTTATGTAAAATATTCTTCTTATTCAAATCTCTTAGGAGTTCTTTTAGTATCCTTCACATCAATTGCATTTTTAATAATTAATGGTATTTCTTCTAATGTACCAATAGCAGTAGATTTTCTTGCTCCCTTGTTAGCAGGATCTATTTTAAATCTAGCTGTTAAGAGCATTTATACTAGAAATGGGAAAGAGTTTAATCATCAGACTAATATTTTATTATTGGTTAACTTTGACCAAGAATGCGAAAATTTTTCAAAGAGTGATAGGACTAAATTAAAGTGGCTAAAAAATTCAGTTATTTTGAGCAACACAATCTGTACATCTTTAATGTTTTTCGGTATGGGATTAGATTTAGTTGCCAACGGCTTTGGTATAACTAACTCTATGATGTTATCCGGCTTATTACTTTCATTACCATTCACGCTTTTAATTGTTACTTCACCTATTTTAAATGCTGCAAGTAATTATATTCTCAAAAAGACAGCTATAAATTCAATTGAGGAGCAATTTAAAGGTGATGATCAGTTTATAGAAGTCGATAACGAAAAGCCAAGCAGTACTATGAGCAATCAAAGTTATTTCCCCATCGATCAGTTAATATCATCAAAGTTAGCTATTCTCCATAGCGAAGTCTCTAGCTAGGAACAATGAGCCACAGATTAGTATGGTTTTGACGTTTTGGGTAGAGGCTTTTAATATGTGATTTGATATTGCATCGCCAATTGATCCACATTCAACTGCTTTTATTCCTATGTTATTGGCTTTTTCCCTAATCAAATTTGTATTTGTTGCTTTAGGTTCAGACTTAACACAAACCGCACATAGTAGCTTGATATATGGCTTTAAGTGCTCTAAGAACTCTTCCACATTTCTGTTACTAGTAACACCAAAAACCATATAAATACCTTCAGCAAAATTATCTTTTACCCACTGAGATAGTACTCTAGCACCATCATTATTGTGTGCACCATCTAAAAATAATTGCCAATCTTTCGGTAGTAGGAAAATTAAATTACCTTCTTTTATAGACTCTAGCCGTGCAGGCCAATAAGTGCACTGTAAACCTGAAGTGATATCCTCTTCTCCAATATCAAATTCATACTTTCCACTTAAAATACTACATGCTGCAATAGCATTGCCTGCATTAATCACCTGATGATCACCCTTTAAAGATGGCAAAGGAAATTCTATTGATTGAATAGCTGATTGAAAAACCATTTTGTTGTTCTTTTTTTTGCAATTCCATTCAAGACCTCCTCTATACAAGGGAGATTTCTTATTTATTGCGTGGTGTTCTAGCGTGTTCACTATAGATTTTTCTTGCGGTGCTATTACGCAAGGAACATTAGGTTTCATTATTCCAGCCTTTTCACCTGCTATAATTTCTACAGTAGGGCCAAGATATTCCGTATGATCAAGTGCAATGGAAGTAATTATTGTTAAAATCGGATTATCTATAACATTTGTTGCATCAAGCCTTCCACCCATACCCACTTCAACTAAAGTTATATCGGCTTTATGACGAGAAAAAGCTAAAAAAGCTGCAATAGTTGCAGCTTCAAACAGAGTGATAGGTTGTTCTGCAATTACTGCACGACATTCTTCTAATAAGCTATATAATTCATTATCGTCGATATAGCTGCCGGCTATCACTATCCTCTCATTAAAACTCACTAAATGTGGAGAAGTGTATGCGTGTACCTTATACCCTGCTGCTTGCATTATATATCTTATAAATGCTAGTGTTGAGCCTTTCCCATTAGTTCCAGCTATATGAATTACGGGAGGCACTTTTTTCTCGGGGTTATCTAGTTTGCTAAGAAAGCCTTTTATGCGATCAAGAGAAAAATCATTCGGCCTGCTACCAAGTGGCTTAGGCCAATGAGGCATATATATCATGGATTGTTATTGCATTTTAATTCAGCTATAACGCTTGCTATGCCATGCGTGTCGATTTTTTCACTAAATTGATAACGTTGATTAATAGCAATACTTATTCCACTCATTACAACATCACTTATCAAGAAAGAACTGTTATTTTTAGTAACTTTAAAATCAATATTTGTAAATTCTTCATCACCGTAAGAAAATCTTGTACCAATTAAGCAAGTTTCATCGTCAACTGCTTTTGTACTCATTATGATCATTTCACTATCATGCATGTATTTATATAAAATTTTAACGCACAAACGCGTAAGATACACTTCATACTCTCTTAAAAAATCTTCTTTTTCTTTTTGTTTAACTAAAGCCCAATGTTTTCCTATGACGAATTGCGATATTCCTTTGAGGTTAACATTGTTTTGAATGACCTCCTGAAGCTTTTTTTGCACACATTCCCGGTTTTTTTTATTCTCCTTTGTAGATATACCATCCACTTGTTGCTTCATAGTATGCACAAAAATTTTGTGATCTGTACAATTAGTGTAAGCACTTGAAGAAATTACAATAAAAACAATGATAGTTAAAACTTTAGTAATGTTCATAAGATATATTTATTAGCTATGATACTTAGAATGCAAAGTTTAATAAAGATTAAATAATAATCGCTAGCTTTAATATATCTATAGACACACCTTGTATAAATCATCTACAATTAATTAAGGGTCTGTTCTATGCGTTATGAGTTAAGTTAAATTTCCCGAGCGATAATTTCTAGTCAAGGGAATTGCCTCTGTTAATTTCGTTGAAATTGATACGCGATGCCCACCTTAACTTTAGTCTCAGGAATCTACTAAGGCTGACGGTAGATACGGATCCTATTTTGATTGGTTTAACATTTATGCTTCATCAATACAAAGAACAGGGTGTTTTCCTATGTTTGCCTAATGAAGTATTCCAAATTGTAATTGATGTTGAAAGGTATCCTGATTTTGTTCCTTGGTGCAAAGCCGTTTATATAAAAGAAAAAATTAACAACCAAATGGTTGTGGATCTCCTCGCAGCTTTTCATGGAATTAAAGGTAGATATACATCAGAAGTTACTTCTCTTTCTCCAAGTGGAACAAATGAAGGTTGGATAAAAGCTGTATCATCAAATGGAATATTTAAACATCTATACAATGAATGGCAATTCATTCCCATAGATGAAAATAAAACTATGGTAAAGTTTTATATAGAGTTTAAGTTTAAGTCCAACTCATTTTCCACTTTATTAAACTCAGTATATAAGTATACACAAAGTAAAATAATTGCTGCATTTAAAGATAGGGCTGAAAGCCTTGCTAAACAAAAGTTATCTTGACATTATTAATATAAATGTATAATTTTTTTTAGTAAGTTAAGTGTTTATATTGTAATGATTTTTAGACTATTGTTTTTATTAATTTTCATAAGTGTTAATTCTTATGCAGTTGTTAAGCAAGATTTATCCGATAACCAATACATTCAAAAAAAACCCAATGAAATAACATCAAATGAGCTATTATCGCCATTACCTAATGATAAATTATTAGGAGATCCAAAAGCACCAATTCTAATGATAGAATATGCTTCATTAACTTGTTATCACTGCTCTCTTTTTCATAGGAATGTTTTTCCTAAAATTAAAGAGAAATATATAGACACAGGTAAGATGTTATATATATTTCGTCATTTTCCTTTGGATTACAGAGGGCTAAAGGCTGCAATGCTAAGTCATTGCTACGAAAAACAAGAAGACTACTTTAATTTTAACAAAGCTGTTTTTAACTCAATAGATTCGTGGAATTACTACAATTTAAGTGATTTGACTTTACTACAAAGAATTGCTGCACTAAGCAACTTAAAGCAAGATGCATTTAACCAATGCATTAATGATAAGAAAATAATGGATAAAATCGTAAATGATAAATCACTGGCAATTAATAAACTTGGTATCACAGCCACTCCAATATTTTTCATCAAGCTTAACGATGATAAATCATATATAGAGCATAATAAAGTTAAACATGGAGGGTATAAAGAGCTGAAATATTTCACTAATGTGATAGATAAATTATATGGAAAAGCTATAGTGAAGTAATACCACTGTAGCTTACCATATAAAAGACTCTATGCTGAGTCATTGTTTTTCACTACTGTTTGTTGTTTTTTACGCTCAAACTCTCTTTTTTTACTGTGCCAAGTGTAGTAATACATAGCGATTTTATTCTCTATTAATACTATTGTCCCATCATAAAACTGAACCATATCCATAACTTTTCTCTGAGCTTCATCAAAACGTTCTTTATACTTTTCACGATAAGCTGGATTATGTAGTAACATAACCCCTTCATTCTTGTTAGATTTTTTGTTTAACGTTTCAACTTCACCAGCAATAGTATAAGACATATAACCCCCTCTAATTGATTATAAAAATTATATTTTAAAAAGAGAAATGCGCATAAACAATCCCTTTAATTCTAGCATAATAATCGACTGTTTATTATACTAGTTAACTATAGTACGATATATAATAATTTTTGTCACTTAAAATTTTATACTATGAAATAATAACTTAAAATAAATGTTTTTATTATTTTAAACTATATTATTATATTTATAAATTGTGTATGAATTAAGTCTCCCTAATTTATAATATATGCGTAATAATTTTAGTATAAAATTGTCATACATAAGAAATCTATTTGCAAAAGAATATAAAAAAATAGAAGAATATTGTATTCTTGAAAAAAAGCAACATATTCAAATTGGCCCTGAAGAAGGAAAGCTATTAAGTTTATTTATAAAAATCCAAAAAATCAAAAGTATTGTTGAGATTGGCACGTTATACGGTTACTCGTCGATTTGCATGGCAAAAGCTCTACTAAAAGACGGTCATATATATACAATAGAAAATAATCCTCAACACTCAAGAATAGCAAAAAAAAATTTTAGTGCTTTTAATCTAAGTGATAAAATTACTCTAATAGAAGGCGATGCACTGGAAAAAATTAATGAATTATCAGCAAAAGCACCATTTGACATGATATTTATTGATGCTGACAAAAGTAGTTATCCTAAGTATTTAGATTGGGCAGAGTCATACATTAAACAAGATGGGCTAATCGTTGCAGATAACACTCTACTGTTTAACACAGTATTTTTAGAATCGCCTCCAAAAGAAGTATCAGAAAAATCATGGCATGCCATGAGGGAGTTTAATAATAGATTATCAGATGAAAAAAAATATTTCTCTATATTGATTCCAACTGATGAAGGAATGACTGTAGCTTTAAAGCTAACATAAGTTAAAAATCAAGGTCAGCATAATGTTTAGGAGGGATTAAACCAGAAATCCTCTCTAATAATATCTCACGAAAACAAGGCTTTGATTTAACAATGGAGTACCATTCTTTTAAAATTTTACTTTTTTCCCATGGAAAACTACTTACATAATCCATTACGGAAATATGCGATGCTAAAGTAATATCAGCTAAAGTGAACTTATCAGTTGCAAGCCAAACGTTCTTGTTAATTAAGTGTTCGGTGTATTCCATATGGCAAGGCAGGTTATGCTGAGCTGCATGAAGAAATCTAGAGTCAGGGCTGCGGTTAGTAATTACTTTTTCATTCATAATATACTTAGTAACTTCATTGTAAAATTTGTTATCGAACCAATTGATTAGAGCGCGTATTTTAGACTTAATAATAGTGGATGAACCAAGTAATTTGACGTCGCTATTGTAAGTCTCTTCTATATATTCACAAATGGCATTACTATCCGCTATTACAAAGTTATTATCTATTAACACTGGTACTTGCCCGGTTGGATTGATCTCCATAAATTCATTCCGCTTTTCCCACGGATTTTCATACACTAGATCACAGCCTAATTTTTTTTCTTTTAGAAAAGCTCTAACTTTTCGTGAAAATGGACAAAGAGGAAAATGATATAAAATCATAATGTTCCTCTTTTGTTATACCAATATCCTTTTTTTGTTACTCTATGGCTTGACCTACAACTGTACGAACTTTCTTTGTAGTCCACAGAAGTTTGCGTAGCAGGTAGTGTCATGCAAGTAGCTGACACTGGAATCCAGTTCTTGTTATACAATTGCCTAGTGCGCTCATTTACAGTTAAGTTTTCTGGATCCAAGTAGTCAAGCACTGGGATGACATCCTTTTCGGTAAAAATTGCTCTTATATCACAACATTCATACAGCTGTATGCCTAGGCACTGGGATGACATAAATAAGCGCTGAAATGACATAAATAAACATTGGAGTGACAATCTTGTAGTGACTTGCATGACAACTAACTTTTTGTTTACTTCAAAATAGCACTGTAAAAAATTTAACATATCAAATTATAGAGCTAATATAGGATATACCTTGCTAAATAAAAAAAAAAGTATAATATTTTATAAGGTATGCAGGCAAAAACTCTGTAATTTGGTCAGATCAGAAATGAAGCAGCCATATCAGAACCTTTTTGGGTTGCATACCTATTTCATTATTTGTTTTATCCGAGGCTATGAATATAGCATTAAAACATCGTCCTAGTAGCTTCAAAGATCTAGTAGGTCAAGATATATTAGTGCGTGTATTAGAAAATGCTTTTATTTTAAACAAAATCCCACAATCTATACTGCTCTCTGGTAGTAGTGGAGTTGGTAAAACCACCACTGCAAGGATAATAGCTTTATGTTTGAATTGTTCCCTGGGGCCAATTTTTGAACCTTGCGGATCATGTGAAAATTGTCTAGCAATAAAAAATTCAAGCCATCCAGATGTAATTGAAATCGATGCAGCAAGTCACACTAGCATTGACGATATTAAAGTAATCCTGGGAGATATTTGCTATTCACCTATAAGCTCTAAATTCAAAGTCTACATTATAGATGAAGTACACATGCTATCTAGCAGTGCATTTAACGCATTACTTAAAACCCTAGAAGAGCCACCATCTAGTGTAAAGTTCATTTTAGCAACTACGGAAATAAAAAAGATACCAATAACTATTATTGCACGTTGTCAAAGATTTGATTTACACAACATTCCTGTAGCTAAAATAGTGGAACGTTTAAATGATGTTGCACAAAAAGAGAGTTATTCCATTGAAAAGGGAGCATTAGAATTAATTGCACGACACTCTGGAAATTCAATGCGTAACGCCTTGTTTTTGATGAATCAAGCAGTGCTATATAGCAAAGATGGTGCAATATCCACTAAAAATGTGACAGACATACTTGGCCTAGTGGATAAAGATATTATATTCGATCTATTAGGGGCAATATTAGAAGGTGATTTACAGAAAGCTCTATCAGTGTTTGACAAGGCGGTAAAAACAGCAAACCCACTTAGTATTTTTGAAGGTCTATTGCAAACAATTCAGTTAGTATGCCGTTTTTTGATTACAAAAGAGATTGATAATGCAGTTACAGAGCATGAAAAGAATAGGATAAAAGATTTAAGTATAAAGAGATCTTTAATATTTTTTTCGAGATTGTGGAAGATGTTGCTTAAAGGTATTCAAGATATAAAAACTTCAACATGCAACGATGTTGCTGCTGAAATGATGTTAATTAGCCTCTGTTATCTTTCTGATCTGCCTTCTCCGGAACAGGTGATCAAAAAAGTTCTTTCGCAGAATGTAGAGCAAGGAAATAGACAGGGCAGACCTGTTGCACCTTCCCCCTCTGTCATCCAAGTAGCTGACTACTCGGATCCAAAAAAATATGTGGAAAGTAAACAACAACCCCACTCTGTCATCCCAGTGCGTGACACTGGGATCCATGTGGAAAATAAACAACAAAATTACGATTTTGATAAGATTTTGCAACTATTAAGGCGAAGTAACCAAATTTATCTTTACAAACAACTGTGTAATAATCTACAATTAATAGATTGTAAACCTGGATATTTAAAATTAAAAGCTGTATCTAAGTTGGATAGTAATTTTTGCAATGATTTAAAAAATTACTTAAACCAGGTGACTCAGCAAGAGTGGGTTGTTGTAGTTGATACAGGTTATATAAACAGGGAAGTGAGTAATTTAAATTATGCACCTGCAGTTAAGGATATCCTTGACACGTTTAAAGGTGCAAAAGTAGTTAATATAGAAAATAAGGAGTAAGTTGTGGATTTTAGTCAAATAATGAAACAAGCGCAAGAGATGCAAAAAAAGCTTGCAGAAGCTCAAGAAAAATATGTTGGAAAAGAGTTTCAAGGTATTTCTGGTGGTGGCAAAGTTTCTGTATTAGTGGAAGTCATAAAAATAGGTAGCTATAAAGCTAAAAAGGTGAACATAGACTTAGAACTTATGAGAAATGAGGAAAAAGATATAGTAGAGGATTTAGTAACAGCAGCGTTTAATGATGCCGTTAAAAAAGCAGAAGAAGATATGGCGAATGCAACTTCTGATCTTGCAGGTATGATGGGTTTACCATCTGGGTTTAAACTTCCTTTTTGAATTTACTACTGAAGTTTCTTTTAGTGTAAGTATTTTTTTTCTAATATTCCCAACGCTAGTACTTCTTCATATAATGTACCTATACTAGCATAGCCCTACGTCATACCGTGATTCATTCCACAACTGTACAAACATTGCAATATGGCACATAGTAAACGATGTCATTCCAGTCTGGAATCCAGCCTTGCCGTAATCTCATCAAGAACATTGTGTTTTAACATAAAACGGCTACTTTTATGCTTACCAACTTAATAAAATTCCTGGATCCCAGACTGGGATGACAAGAAGATGGTACTTGGATAAGAGGCATTGCCCTCCTGGTAGGCCCAAATTGCAATGTTCGTACAGTTGTGGATTTCTCATCCGCTAACAAGCAGCGGAATGACGAGGTCTTTCGATAGTAAATCTTACCTGTGTTAGCTATACCAAAAAATCAAAAGTCGTATTTATTCATTAATAAAATCTTTGTCTTCTCCTAAAAATTAGTTAAAATGTAGAATATTTTGTGTTATTAAGTTAGCACTTGACTTAACTTTAGTTGTTACTTAGACTGCTAAAGTGGAATTTTAATTTTTTTACGAGGACAATTATGCATTATAAAAAGTTTTTTTCAGCAGCCGCTTTAGCAACGTTGCTAAGTTTATCAAGCTCTGCTTTTTCAGATCCTGTTGGTCCAATAAGTGATGAAGAAACTAGCTACTACGTTCGTTTGCAATACAACGGTGAATTTTTACCTCTTTTCACAAAAGTTGATGGTATTACCTATAAGAAAGACAAGAGTGATTACAGTCCATTAAAACCATCTTTTATAGCTGGTGGTGGTGCATTTGGTTACAAAATGGACGACATCAGGGTTGATGTTGAAGGAGTTTATTCATACCTAAACAAAAATGATGTTAAAGATGTAACATTTGACCCAGCAAATACTATTGCAGACAGTGTAACAGCAATTTCAGGATTAGTGAACGTGTATTACGATATAGCAATTGAAGATATGCCTATCACTCCATACATTGGTGTTGGTGTTGGTGCAGCGTATATTAGCACTCCTTTGGAAACCGCTGTGAATGATCAAAAAAGTAAATTTGGTTTTGCTGGTCAAGTAAAAGCTGGTGTTAGTTATGATGTAACTCCAGAAGTCAAACTTTATGCTGGAGCTCGTTATTTCGGTTCTTATGGTGCTAATTTTGATGGAAAAAAAACAGGTCCTCAAGATTCAACCAGACAGGTTACTGGTGCAGGCGCATACAAAGTTCTTTACAGCACTGTTGGTGCAGAAGCTGGAGTAGCGTTTAATTTCTAGTCTATCTCAGTCTTGTTATCCCAGTGAGTTTTTTCTTGCCATCTAAGTGGCATGACACTGGGATCTAGAAAAAAGAAATGTGGATTCCAGTGTCAAGGCACTGGAATAACACTATTTGCTATGTGTTTAAGCTATAACGTTTACCATTGTACTGGTAGAATATCATCTAAGGTTACATAATGTTATCCAATTAGCTAACACTGCGGCCTACTGTCTCCAAGAAATTAGATGGAAAATTTGTACTTTTTTCAAATCAAAGCTTGAATTTTTGCTGGCAAATCAATATATTATATGCATGAAGTTTTGATTTAAGTTGTTATGTTGACCTCAATGGCAAACTTATGTGTCGATAGCAGAACCAATCTCATGCAATATATTGCTAGGGTGCAAAAATTTCCTATGCTGTCTCAAGAGGAAGAGGTACGATTAGCAAAAAATTGGAACCAATATAAGGATGTTTCTTCTGCTCATAAATTGATTACCAGCCATTTGAATTTGGTAGTGAAAATTGCAATGAAATTCAAAAATTATGGGCTATTGTTGATGGACCTGGTTATGGAAGGAAATATGGGTTTAATGCACGCAGTGAAAAAGTTTAATCCTGATTTAGGGTTTCGTTTTTCAACTTATGCAGTGTGGTGGATTGAAGCTTCAATAAAAGACTTTATATTGAAATCTTGGTCGTTTGTGAAAATAGGCACAACGCAAGCACAAAGAAGATTGTTTTTTAGTTTACGTAAAATAAAAAAAAGAATTTTACAGTATACAAACAGGGAAACTTTAAATAATGAAGAAATAAAAGCAATATCTAATGAGCTTTCTGTATCCGAAGGAGACGTTCTGCAGATGAATTACCGTATGGCTTGTAAGGATCAGTCGCTAAACGATTGCATAAAAATAGGTGATGACTCTAAAAGGGAGTTGCAAGATATGATCCCATGTAACTTGGTCAGTCAAGAAGTAACCTATCAGAATCATGAAGAAAAAGAATTAAAAGAAACAATTTTAAACAATGCACTAGCGAGTCTCAACGAAAGGGCAAAAGACATTTTTATCAGTAGATATTTGTCTGAAAACATTCAAACTCTGGATGAACTTAGTAAAAAATATTGTGTTTCAAGAGAAAGAATAAGGCAGTTGGCTGAGCAGGCGATGGCTAAGGTAAAACAATATATACAATCTGAAAGTTTGAAATTTGGTTTGCATGCGTAGTTTTTTTATATTTCTAATATTTTTTTCGATAGGCGCTTTTGCATCGGTTAGTGATGTACAATTGAAGGAAAAATATAAAGATTGGCTCGTGTATACTGCATTGGAAGATGGAGAGGAAGTATGTTATATTGTATCCTATCCTAAAAAAAAAAGCGAATATTATACAACCAATCGCAAGCCGTATGTAATGGTTAGTTATGTTGATAAAAAAGCAGATGAGGTAAGCGTTACCTCTGGTTTTCAGTATGATAAGGAGCCTGTAGCTCTCAATATCGACAAAAAAATTAAATATACACTGCCCATAATACAGGGAAGTTTTGCGTGGGCAGAGCATACAAAAATAGATCAAGATCTCATTCTAAAAATGAAGCAGGGATTATCAATGGTAGTTAATGGAAAAACAAAAACAGTGACCATTGATGATACTTATTCCCTACTTGGTTTTCAAAAAGCGTATCAAAAAATGCATGATTTATGCCATACAAAGTAAATTATTGTAACAGAATACCCAGCTATAGTATAAACTAGACTACTCTTTCAATGGAAATATAAATAGCACTTTACTTTATATGGGATGTGGATATCATTTAAAATATATTTTTGAGAGTTAGCAATGTCAGAGGTTGCAGGTGTAGATACAGAAATCAAAAAGCAAAATTCTGTGTGCGAGCAGATGCGTTTTAGCGTGAGCCGCACAAGTCTTTTAAATACATTATCCAGAGTAAGTGGAGTGGTTGAAAGGCGTAATGCAATAGATGTTTTGGCGTGTATAAATATCAAAGCACAACACGGCAGCATAAAATTAATGGCAACTGATCTTGACATTTCAATGTTTGCCTCACTTGCTGCAACCGTATTAACAGAAGGAGAAGTAAAAATTTCAGCGCATACTTTATATGACATAGTGAAGAAGTTACCCGCTGATTTGGATGTCAATTTTGAAGTAAACAACCAAAGAAAATTATTGATGTCTTGCGGAAATGCAAACTTTTCTTTACCGAATGTAGTTTCAAGCAGCTTTCCTGCTCTTGAAGAAGACAATTATAAACATGATTTTACTCTACTAAATACAGACCTGATAGACTTATTAACTAAAACAAAATTTGCTGTATCACTAGATGATACAAGGTATAATTTAAATGGAATATATCTACATACAGATGAGCAATTTCTGTACTGCGTTGCAACTGATGGCCATCGTTTATCATGTATAAAGAGGCCAAAGCCTGGGAACATCAATGGCGAATTTGGTGTGATCATTCCACGTAAAACTGTTATGGAGCTGTTAAAAATATTGGACGATTGTAATGAAATTAAAGTAAAACTCTCAGACAGAAAAATCAAGTTTACATGCGGTGAATATATTCTAATATCAAAATTAATAGATGGAACTTTTCCAAATTATAAAGCAGTTATTCCAGCATCTCAAGATAAGCATATGATTATTGAAAGTAAAAAACTTTCAGACGTTATAGATCGAGTTTCCGTTGTTGTATCTGATAAAGTAAAATCTATTAAATTCTCACTACAAGAAAAGCTGCTAACTCTGCATTCAAACTCCCAAGAGTGCAGTGATGCAACTGAATCCATAGAAGTGGACTACAATGAAGCCCCTATAGAAATAGGGTTCAACTCGCGTTATTTACTTGATGTTCTATCCTGCATAAAAAATAAATGTAAGTTTAGCTTAGCCGATGGTAATAGTGCTACAATTATCACTGATGAAGACGATTCAAGTGCATTATATGTAGTAATGCCAATGAGAACTTAAACTCGTCATCTCGCTGCTTGTTAGCGGAATCTGGAGATACCGTGGCGGTATGGCACTTATTTCACTAGCTTTTATTAAATTAGTAATCTATCTTTACCAAATATAAGCCAAAAGGTGGTGCAGTAACTCCAGCGGCACTTCTTTTGCATTGGTTTAATATATTTAGCATTTCTTGCGGATTGGTTCTATTTTTTCCAAATTCAACTAAAGTACCCACAATAATCCTCACTTGGTTATGTAAAAAGGAAATAGCAGATATTTTGATGTGTATATGATTCCCATTTTGTATTATATCGATATCATCAATTGTTCTTATCGGATTTGCGGCTTGACAATCTTTTGAACGGAAACTTGAAAGGTCATGTTTTCCAAGTAGATGTTTAGCAGCTTCACGCATAATATTTACATCAAGTGGGCTAAACACTTGCCATACATAACCCGTCTCCAGAGCGGCAGGAGCATAGCGATTAACTATTCTATATTCGTAATATCTTTTTTTTGCTGAAAACCGTGCGTGAAAAGCATCATCTACAACTTCTGCATTAAGCACGACTATAGGAATTGATTTTAAATGATAGTTTATTGCATTCCTTATTCTATAAAGCTCAAATTCCTTTTCCATATCAAAATGAGCAACTTGTCCTAAAGCATGAACTCCTGCATCAGTCCTGCCACCACAGTACAAAGTAACTTTCTCACCACTAAAATTAAATATAGCATTTTCTATCTTCTCCTGGATTGAGTTAGCAGAGTGTTGCTGTTTTTGCCAACCAGAGAAATTACTACCATTATATTCTACCGTTATTTTGTATCGCACTGCATTACATCAAGCTCTATCTAAAATAGTCATTTTCTATCTTAACATAATTTATGGTCAAGCCTACAGTGCTGCCACTCCCATAAAGTAGTTCGTCCAATCTTAAATCTTGCTGCCACTGCTTCTCTGCTTTCTCCTTCGTCTAGCGCCTCCATTGCTTTTTTTCTTAAATCATAACTATATGCTGCTGGCATTCAACCTCCTTATCATTATCTATCCTTATCACATCCGGACTTCTATGAAAAGAGCTATAAATCGTGAAAAAGAACTGCTCATTAAGTGCTGTTTGCTTAATAAATTTACTGACATTGGTATGGCTAAATTCGAAATGGCTACATGAATTTATCGTAAATTATTACCGTATAAGGTACGATGCGACAAAGCCATCCCAGTGTCAGCTACTCGGATGACACCGTCATAAAGGAACCAGTGTTAGCTACTTGGATGACAACCATTGTGCTTGAGGCAAAATTGACTATCACTTCTTTTTATAGAGCTTGCTCCAAACTTTGTTGTTAGTTAATACAAAAAACACTGTTAAAATTATAAAATACGCCACTACTTTTAATCCAAGTTTATGCCGGCGCTCTAATTCTGGCTCTGCTGCCCATTGTAAAAAATTTATCACATCATACGCCATATTTTCAACTGTGGCTTGCCTTGCACCATCATATTCCACCATTCCTTCAGAAAGTGGTGGCGCCATAGCTAATCTGCCTGTTGGAAAATACGAATTAAAATATAAATCATTTTCATCGTGTTCGCCGTTTTGATAGCCTGTTAACAATGAATAGACATAATTTGCACCATCATGCCTTGCTTTAATAATTAATGATAAGTCTGGTGGGACTGCACCATTGTTGCTTGCTGCAGCTGCTTCTTTTGTATCAAAAGGCGCAATAAAATAATCCGAAGGTACTCCAGGTCTGTCAAACATTTCACCCAAATCATTCGGACCATCTTTAACTTGATAAGAAGCTGCTATTTGTTTTACATCTTCTTCAGAAAAACCGACATCTTGCAAATTACGAAATGCTACCCTATTCATTGAATGACAAGCAGCACAGACTTCTTTATACACTTTATAGCCACGCTGAATTGACTCTCTATCGAAAGATCCGACAATTCCATCAAATTTCCAGTCTATTTTCTTATTTGGTGATGATTTAAATTCTTCTGCAGATATAAGACTAGATAGAAATAACATGCAGAAGATTGCAAATACATTAGATCCCATGCATAACCACTGTTTTAGTAAATTTCGAATTGATGTCATGCAAGTAGCTGACACTGGAATCCAGCTTATTTCATCACTGACATTATGGTTATCATGCACTCCTAGAATCTGTTGTCCATTGCATGATTTGTAAGTATTTTTATACCTGGATCCCAGTGTCAAGCACTGGGATGACAACGGAAGATAGTGGAATGACACTGTGTGTTGTATACAACGTTCATACAATTGTGTACATGATGCTGGAATCCATTTATTTTTTTTCTGGATCCCAGTGTCAAGCACTGGGATGACAAAAGAGGGCTCTGGGATGAAAGAGAATTTTGTAAGAGATCTGCTTTGAATTGACATCACCTCATCTCCGGCACAGAATCACTTAAGGTTTTTGGTGGTTCTTTTGGCTTTTCATACTTACTAAGCATTGGTAAAACTATCACAAAGTATGCAAAGTAATAAAGAGTAGATAGCCTACTCATAGTGATGTAAGGCTCTTTTACCTCTTGTCCTCCAAGCCAGGCAAGAAGTACAAAATTTATTGCAAAAACCCAAAAAAATTTCTTAAACACCGGGCGATAAGCACCACTTTTAACTTTTGATTTATCAAGCCAAGGTAACAAAAACCACACTAAAATAGACGCAAACATGGTAAGCACACCAGTAAGTTTATCTGGAATTGAACGTAGCATTGCATAAAAAGGTAAAAAATACCACTCTGGCACTATATGTACCGGAGTGACCATAGAATCAGCTTCTATATAATTGTCTGGATGCCCAAGATAATTGGGAGCATAGAAAACAAATGCGAACAAAACTACAAAAAACAGACCAAAAGTTATGCAATCCTTGACTATATAATAAGGATAGAGAGGGATGGTATCCTTATCTGATTTTACCTCCACTCCACTTGGGTTACCAGAGCCAAACCTATGCAGAGCTATCACATGAAGCATAGCTAAAGCAATAATAACAAAAGGCAGAAGATAATGCAGGGCGAAAAAACGGTTAAGTGTTGGGTTATCCACTGAAAAACCACCCCATAACCATATAACTATTTTATTGCCAATTAAAGGTATAGCAGAAAATAAGTTGGTTATAACTGTTGCACCCCAGAAACTCATTTGTCCCCAAGGCAATACATATCCCATAAAGGCAGTTGCCATCATTGCAAAAAATATAAATATTCCAATAAACCACACCATCTCTCTCGGTCTTTTATAAGATCCGTAATATAATCCACGCATTATATGAACATAGACTACCATAAAGAAGAGCGATGCTCCAACAGCGTGAGTGTAGCGTATTAACCACCCGTAATTCACATCTCGCATTATGCGCTCTACACTATTAAACGCATAATCAACATGCGGAGTGTAGTGCATAGCAAGAAATATACCTGTTATTATTTGTAAAATCAGCGCTATACCAGCCAAAGAGCCAAAGTTCCAAGCATAATTTAAGTTTTTTGGCACTTGGTAAGAAGCAGTGTGTCTTAGAAAAGAAAATATAGGCAATCTATATTCTATCCATCCTAATATGCCTTTTTCTTCTTTTATTGTTTCTTTTTTGTTATCTTCCTGCATAACTTAAACCTTTCTGAACACATGTCCATTGCTACTTTTATCTTATTTTTTTATTGTAGCAACTTATCCTTTACGCACAAATAAAAACTTTAAAGCAATATTAATTACCTCTTCAGCAACCTGTCACGTGCTGCGTTTAATTTTTGTGCAAAATATTCCGAGCCTCCTTTATCTGGGTGAACTAATTTCATTAAATTTTGATATGCTTTATTGATTTCATTTTGGTTCGCTCCAGAATCTATTCCTAGCACTTTAAATGCTCCATCTCTGAACATGTTACTACTACCAGACTAGTATGATTTTGTCTTGTAAATTTATTCAACAACCCTATTCTAACTATATAATGAAAAATTATCTACAAAGTGTTTATGAAGATGGTATGAAAATCCAACTATCTAAAGTCAACAAATATTTATTAGTTTTACTGATTACTGTCTCAGCATTTCTCATATCTGGGCAAGTATCCAGTTCAAGCAATATCGAGAATGATTTTCAAGATTTACAAGAAAAATTACCATTATTGAAAGATCAGGATTTGTTATTTTTAGATCCAGCTTCAGCTTTAAATTATGGTGATAGGGCAGGTAAAAAAGTGTTAATGGTTATAGTTCACCATACTGAAACATCAACACTAAAAGGTACAAAAGATACGCTGAATGCTAGAGGATTGTCAGTTCATTTTATTGTCGATAGGGATGGCAGCATCACCTTAATGGTTCCATTAGAGAAAGAAGCATGGCATGCTGGTATTAGTTATGCAAGAGTTAAGGTAGATAGTAAGCTTGAAGAGTTACGGAAGCTTAACAACTATTCTGTAGGTATTGAAATTGTAAACACAGGACTTGAGCCTTTTCCGGAAGAGCAAATGAGATCTGTTAAAGAGCTGATTTTATACCTTATGGAGCGTTTTAAAATTAAAAGGGATATGATATTTAGTCATTCTGAAATAGGAACTATAGTGTATGATCCAGAGCTTGGCTATACAATGCGTAAACCAGATCCACACAAATTGTTTGATTGGGAGTTATTAGAGAAAAATGAAATTGGATTGCACATAAGTGACAGAATAAACCCTAAAGATGCTAAACACAAAATGGGCAAAACATTGTATAAAGCAGGTGATAGAAATGAAGGTATTTTGAAATTAAAACAAAGGCTGAACAGATTTTTCTATAAGATAGAACCTTGGAATGATAAGAAAGGTAATGTAATTTTTCCTGATAATAATGCTGATTACTCAGATGAGTTTGATGAGAATTTTGTATGGGTTATTTATCAGTTTTCAATACATAATTTACCAAGAGAAATTAGAAAAGATCTACCTCTTAAACTAGAACAAGCAGATATATTTCCTGAATTCTTTAGTGAATATAGTCATGGCATTTCTTCTAGTTATCTAACCTTTAGTGAAAAAATTAAATCGACTCTACAACCATGTTTAAGTAAAGTAGATTATGAGAATTTATTATCTTCTCTTGCACAATATGAGAATAACATTTCTCCTGATGCATCTACCACTTTAATGTACAAAATTAAGTTATACTATGATTCTTATTTAAGATATCGCATATGGTCTTCACTCTATAAACCATTTAAGCTTAATGTATTGGAAGAGTTAGAGATTTTAAAGAGTGGAGTGTTATCTTTAAAATCACTAGATAGCTCTAAAGCTGCAGAAGTTTCCAGTTTAATTGATAGCTTTAAAGTAGATATTTCTTTAGAATTTCAGGGTTTTGAAAAACAGTGGTTTCAGGAGTTTAAGAATGCTTGGAGACAAGAATTTATACCTTCCCTGGAAGAACAGATAACATGGACTGCACTACATGAAGCAATATTGGAGTATTTAGAAAAAGCAAAGGAAGAAATTCGTTAAACGAAAACTTTTTTTAAGATCACTTTTTTAACAATTTATCACGTGCCGCATTTAGCTTTTGCGCAAAATATTCCGAGCCTCCCTTATCTGGGTGAACTAATTTCATTAAATTTTGATATGCTTTATTGATTTCATTTTGACTTGCCTCAGGATTCAGCCCCAGTATCTTTAATGCTTCATCCTTGGACATGTTATCACCAGTGTAATTTTCAGTATAACTTCTACTGCTACTAAATTCGTTCAAAAACTTACTCAATATAGAGTTCATCATGAAACTCATATTATTTTTTTTGTCAGGAAAAGAAAAAATATAACAACGCTAGGCAAGACAAATGTAATTACTATGAATACTAAAAAAAGAAAAAAGATGAATGACATGTATATTTTTTTATCATTTTATGATTAAATAGTAACAATTATAATTGTCATGGTAAATAACATGTTCATCCAGATTGAAGAAACACCAAACCCAAATACGCTAAAATTCCTTCCTGGATTTGAAATTTTAAACGAAGGAGAAACTGCTGATTTTTCAAATGCGAATGAGATAAAAAATTCTAAACTAGCAGCAAATCTTTTTCAAATAGAGCATGTGGTAAGAGTATTTTTCGGTCATGATTTTATTTCAGTAACAAAATTGGATGGAATTAATTGGGATATATTAAAAGTAGAAGTTTTAACTACAATCATGAATCACTTTACTTCTGGTGGAAAAGCACTAGATAAAGAAGAAGTGAATGATCCAGATGAAGAATTTTTTGATAAAAATGATATAGAAATTGTAAATAGAATAAAAGAATTGATGGAAAGTCATATCAAACCTGCAGTTGCTCAAGATGGTGGCGATATCAAATTTCGTGGCTATAAAGATGGAATAGTTTATGTTGAGTTGCAAGGAGCTTGCTCTGGATGCCCAAGTGCTGCAATTACTTTAAAGCAAGGAGTGCAAAATATGCTGAGCTACCACATACCAGAGATTGCAGGTATAGAGACCACACTATGACTAATCAAACGGTTAGAGGAACAAAAGATCTCCTGTTTGATGAATGGTACAAGTTTAAATACATAGAGCAAACAGCAAACAGAATCTCAAGTTTATACGGCTTTTTGCCTGCCCAAACTCCAATATTTGAGTGCACGGAGGTTTTTACAAAAACCTTAGGTGATAGCTCAGACATCATCACTAAAGAGATGTATAGCTTCAATGATAAAGGGGGAAAGAGCATAACTTTACGTCCTGAGTTCACTGCAGCGATTGTCAGGCTACTCATTGAAAAAAAACTGCAAACACCGATAAAATTATTCTCAACAGGACCTGCATTTCGCTATGAAAGACCGCAAAAGGGAAGACAAAGGCAATTTCATCAGATAAATTTTGAGGTTTTTGGCATAGAAGATCCAAAAGCTGATATTGAATTGATATCACTCGCTCAGCACTTACTAACTGAATTTGGCATCAATAAAAATGTAAAGCTGGAAATCAACTCTTTAGGTGATGGTGAAACAATAACTAAATATAGAGAAGCTTTGATCTTATACTTTACAAAGTATCAAAATGATCTATCAGAAGATAGCAAAAATAGGTTGATCAAAAATCCACTCAGAATACTGGATTCCAAGGATGAGAAAGATAAATCAATAATTTCTGATGCGCCTAAAATCAGCAATTATTATACGAAAGAGTCCTCAGATTTCTTTGAACAAATACTAAATGGATTAACAATTCTTGATATACCTTATACCGTAAACAATAAACTAGTTCGAGGTTTGGATTATTATTGCCACACAGTGTTTGAGTTTGTTACAGAGGATTTAGGTGCACAAGGGGCAGTTTTTGCCGGTGGAAGATACGATAATTTAGTATCTTCAGTAGGTGGAAAACACACTCCAGCAATAGGATTTGCAGGGGGTATTGAGCGCATAATGGAGTTAATCAATTATTCTCCGAAAGAAGAGCGACCTATTTACCTAATTCCAATCGGTAGAGAGGCTGAAAAACATGCTTTAACACTTGCAAATGAATTGCGCAGAAATGGTTTATATGTAATCTATGAATATAGCGGAACGCTCAGAACCCGAATGAAAAAAGCAAATCAAGCAAATGCTAAAGCTGCTTTAATCTTTGGCGATGAAGAATTGAGTAGTAAAACTTTAAAGATTAAAAACATGGATACAGGTGAAGAAAAAATAATTGCTCGCGATAACACAATAGAAAATATCTATTAGGAGCAATGCAAATGTTTTTCTCAGTCAGCTATAGAAGAAAATTCGTCTGCACAAGAATTTTTCATAGTATTCAAAGTATCATAATCTGTAAAATCTAATTTTACCGGTGTAATAGTAATAAATCCTTCTTTTATTTTATTTATACTACCACTGCCTGAGTGCTCTCGAGACCAATTTAAGCTAAAAGAGCCATTCGAATTTTCAGTAAAAGTTAAATCCCCATCAATGTTATATTCACCTTGTTCAGCAAATTCTACTCCTTTTACTTTTTCCGTAGCAGGAAAATTTACACTCATCACTATGTTTTTAGGCCAACCAACCTTAACTAGCTTGGCAATAACCTTTGGTGCAAAAACCTTTGTATTGTGCCAGTCTATTTTATCATGATAAACTTGGCTCAGCGCAATAGAAGGTATAGACCTTGCAGCACCTTCCATTACAGCACCAATTGTTCCTGAATAACAAATATCGTCCCCGACATTTGATCCAATATTTACTCCGGACAATATTAAGTCTGGTTTTTTATTCATAACTTTATTTAGCGCAATAATGACACAATCTGCAGGAGTACCAGACACACTAAATTCCCTTTCACTATGTTGTTTTATTCCAATAGATTGTTTCACTGGATAATCAAGAGATCTTGCAGCTCCGCTTCTATCAGTATCTGGTGCCACTATCCATATTTCTGACGCAAAATTCCGTGCAACCTCTTTGAGTAATTTTATTCCTTCACTTCCAAAGCCATCATCGTTTGTTATCAATATTATCATATACAATACTCAGCTATACAGCTCCAAATTATGTAAACCACTGGCTGTAAATAAACTCATGAGGCTTTAAGTTTCTTTGCATAACTGTGGACTGTAACAAAGAACCTGCTGTAAATCAATAGATTTCTTGCACAGGCCATAACTGTCATTACAATAGAAACGAAAAAACTTACTTGACAAACTCCGCCAGCCCCCTTATCATGAAACTGAAGCTATTTATTTATCTTCTCTGTACAGATTAAATGACAAAAAAACTCACGTATCTGGCGTCTCATGTTTAATTTTTTGCACTATGTGCACCTTATGTCTTTATCAAACTTCTACCTACATAAGCTGAAACGCGCTTATAAAGCGTTTAAAACATAAAAAAACGCCAACTTAAAAAATGGATAGTGAATAACTAG
>NZ_JAPQLN010000111.1:35651-61608 GCF_028981745.1 Wolbachia endosymbiont of Drosophila tristis
GCTTATAAAGCGTTTAAAACATAAAAAAACGCCAACTTAAAAAATGGATAGTGAATAACTAGCTACCCTAGGGTTTCTTTTGCCTTTTTTCCTGTTTAGTAAATTTCTTAATGTTTCTAATTTAGATTAGTTGCGGTTTAAAAGCAACTGAATCGCGGTTATTAAGCATTTAGAATAAAAAAACGCCATACTTGAAAGTATAATGTAAGTAATTAGCCAACCACGGGGCTTCTTTTGCCTTTTTTTTCATTTGGTAAATTTCTTAATGTTTATGGCTAAACGACAACCGTCATCCCGCTACTTGTTAGCGGCTGAGATACCGCGGCGGTATGACGTAGGACTGCTGTCATCCCAGTGCTTGACACTGGGATCCAGTTGAGCTATTTCAACAAAAATACTGCATTTGAGATGAACGTTCCAGACTTATTTATAAATATAACAATTAAAGTCTGGATTCCAGCGTCAAGCACTGGAATAATATCGTTTACTATGTCTATATTACAATATTTGTGCAGTTGTGTGTCAACTACTTTTGTGGCACCGTTTGTTATTCAATCTTTATGCTAGTTTTACTAAAAATTATAGTATTTTAGGTATAATTGCAATATCTAAATTTAAGGTATAGAGATGAACCCTAGGAAAGTTTTTAATATTCTTTTTATAGTATTATTTATTTCTTTTTCTCATGTTGGGAGTGCTGCCGCTGACACTAATACTGATACAACTGCTCAAGTAATATGTAACATTATTGGCTACGTTTGGGGAATAGGCGGACCGCTTATGACCGTAGTGATAATAGGTGCAGCTTTGCTTGCGATATTTGGTAGAATGCCATGGCCAGCTCTTTTTGCACTCGGTATATTTTGTGCTGTATTTTTCGGTGCTAAAACTATCGTCATAAAAGTAATGGGTGGTATAGGCGGCACTGGAAATACTTCTTTGATGGACCAATGCGGAACAGGAGACACAAAAAAGAACTATTTTTTTCTAAAACAGACCTGATGCACGGCTTCAACTATATCTTCCACTTGCGGTAATGCTTTTTTTTCTAGATTTGCAGCGTAAGGTAAGGGGATGTCCTTGCCAGTTACACGTACAACTGGAGCATCAAGGTAGTCAAATCCTTGTTCCATAACAACGGCTGACAGCTCTGCTCCTATTCCTGCAAATGGCCATCCTTCTTCTACACTAACTAACCTATTAGTCTTCTGAATAGAGTTAATAACAGTTTGAGTGTCAAGTGGTCTTAAGGTTCTGAGGTCAATCACTTCAGCTTCTATACCTTTACTCGAAAGTAAATCTGCTGCATTTAAGGCATCCATTAATTTTAATGAAAAAGCAGTGATAGTTACATCCTTTCCTTCCCGTATAACAGCAGCTTTGCCTATCTCAAGTAGATAATCTTTGTTTGATAGCTCAGAGTCAGAAACTTCATGCTCATGTCCATAAGCTATTTCGTTTTCTAGAAATATTACCGGATTAGGGTCACGAATTGCAGCTTTAAGCAGACCTCTGCAATCTGAGGCAAAATAGGGTGCTATTACTTTTAACCCCGGTATATGCGAATACCAAGCTGCAAAGCATTGAGAATGTTGTGCAGCAACTCTTGCTGCAGCGCCATTTGGTCCACGAAATACTATAGGGCATCCAAGTTGTCCGCCTGACATATAATTTGTTTTTGCTGCGGAATTCACAATTTGGTCAATAGCTTGCATAGAAAAATTAAAAGTCATAAACTCGACTATTGGCTTTAATCCAGCAAATGCCGCTCCAACAGCAAGGCCAGCAAATCCATGTTCGGTAATAGGCGTATCAACTACTCTGTTTTCTCCAAACTCTTTCAGTAATCCTTTCGTTACTTTATAAGCACCATCATACTCTGCAACTTCTTCACCCATGATAAGCACATCAGAGTCGTTTTGCATTTCTTCTCTAATTGCTGTGCATAAAGCTTCTCTTACACTTAAGGTTGCCATTTATAAACTTTTATAGACTTTAACTAAAGTAACTATATCAGAATTACTGGGGGTAAGTAAAGTGTACAAATTAAGTTTTACAAACATCATGACCAACTCATTCCAAAAAAAAATCTTCTCACGCTTGCTGGTTTTGGTTGCTAAAAATGATTGTATTGCTTGTGTTTTTAATAATATATACTGCTAAGTTAATAATAATTCACTTGGGAATAACAGAAAAATACATGATAATTTTATATTTCAAATAGAATAAAATCCTTTTTATTGATACTGTCTTTTTTTGTAAAAAACATTCCTAACTTTTCCACCACTTTTTCTGGCTAAGGTCAGTATAACTTTTGCTTGAAATAACTGTTTATATGGTGCAATTTACAGCTTTTAGTTGCTAAAATTATAACTCTTAATTTAATAATTTTAATCCAATAAGCTTTCAGGTTAATAAAATTAAATTATTTGAGTAAATGCAATACCATGTCTTTATTTGTGGGTAATAATAAGAATAACGAAGGTTGGCTCAGCTACACTTCTATAATTTCAATTTTTATGTTTACCGTATAAAAGAAGTTTCTTCTATCTGTGTCTTCGCGTTTGAAACTAACTTTATTCTATCTCTTTCTTGTTCTGGACTTAACCTGTGAAGCGCGCAACTGAAATCTTCCTCACTCACTATAAGCCGTCTTTGCGCACCAGCGCTAATTTTTGCTTCATTCACTAATTGCTCTAACTCAGCCCCAGAATAGCCTTCAGTCTTGTCTGCAATGTCTTGGAGGCTTAGCTTTTCATCAGTTTTTGTACCTCGCATATAAAGTGCCAATATCTTTTGTCTCACCTCTATGTTTGGATTAGGGACATAAACCTTCTGACCTAAACGTCCAGGTCTAATAAGTGCTGGATCTATACCACCGATAAGGTTAGTTGCACCAATTACTATTATATCTTTTCTGCTCTTAAATCCATCTATTTCAGTTAACAACTGTGTTAAACTCTCTCGACAATGGTAAGCTGAGTTATTAGCGGTACTTCTTTTTTGTGCAACTGCATCTATTTCATCTATAAAGACTATACAAGGAGAATATTTTTTTGCTATTTTAAAAAGCTCGCGTACAGCATGTGCACCATGACCAATATATACTCCAATAAGTTCAGGACCTGAGATGCTTATGAAATTCATATTTGATTCACCTGCAATTGCACGAGCGATAAGTGTTTTACCATTTCCAGGAGGGCCATATAATATGTAACCTCTTAGTGAATTAATACTTTTATTTCCAAACAGCTTGCGCATTTCTTCTGTCATTTGGTCACAGCAAATCATCTGCAACCGTTGTTTTAAGGAGTCATCAATTATAGCATCAGCAAATGTTATTCTTTTATCATCTGAATTAGCTAATTCTATCGATATAGGCAGCTCTACTTCCTTTAGTTTGCTGAATACTTGATCATATACAAACCAAACAATAAAAAGGAGAACGACAAGTAACACACAAGGCATAGCTTCACTAACATAATGTGCAGCTAACTCATACCCTTTACTAAGCAACATTGTATGCATATAGGCAAACAAAAAAGCGATAGAGACAATAGTTGCCACGCATAGTAAACAGATTGAAATTCTTTTTAGTAATTCTGAAATTTCAATTTTTTTCATCTTAATACCTTATACCAATTTTAAACTAAGAATAATTTTATCTAGCTTACCTATTTTAGCTTGATTAGAGCGTTCAGAAAAATTATCAAGTACGTACTTTATTAAATACTAAAAACAATATATCACCATATTGTCACATACATCTTTAAAGTTTACCAAATTCATTTTCAAAAAACAAGATTTTATTATTAACCCGAATTCTGGATTAGATTTTAGGTAAATTATTGAAAGTCTTGAATTTTACTAAATTAGTAACTAGTCTTAAAATGCTTACTGCTTTATCGTAAATGCTAAAACAATAAGCTATTGATATTCTTGTTTTTTTAATCTCCAATCCAGAATTCGGGTTAAAAACGCTAACTTGTATCTTCAAGAAATAAGACATAATAGCTCTAAAATGTCTTGCAAGGAAAGGTAAAGCTGAACGCTAACTTATGCCAGAAAAATACCGTCTTGTTTGCCTTTTTGAGTAGTATCATCTTATTTTTCCTGTAAATTTTGTTTATAACGCCTAAGATTTACGATATTTTAATCCCGGTAGAATATCTTATAAAATCAGATTATATGTTATACCTATGGAAATAGATAACTTTCAGCAATATTACAACCAAGAAGAAATGAAGACAGTAACATTAGCTCAAATTTATAAAGACTTGGTAATAAAGATATTCGATATAGCCACAAGCAAAATGTAAGCTACTATTAATGGTATTATGGAAATAGCACCAACGATACCACCTACTATACCTACTACCAGAGGTGACGGAGTAGTAAGGCTTAATATAATAAGTGGGAGAGATATAATTGATAGTATTATAGAAATTACACCTACTGTTTTCAGAAGAGATAGAAATCCTTTTGAATCTAAGTGTTCTTTAATTCCCTTAAATAATATAAAGAAAATGCTTATACACATTATAGCACAAAGTATTACTGCTGCTATTTTTATTATAGCTGCTGCTATAAGTGCTGCTAAATAAGCTATATTCATTGCAATTATCACACACCATAATAAAAAAGTCAACTCCATATGTTTAGGTTGTAAAATCCCAAAAAGCAGCCAGAATAGAATAAGCAAACATTTACGAATTGAATTTAGTGCAAACAAGGGTGTTGATATCAACCATACTCTGCAGAATCGCAATATGGTATGACTACATGCTTTTTATTGATTTGATTAACATAATCAGCAGAGAGTTTTGTTTTGCAAAAGATGTCTACAGTAACATACTGCAATTATTTGGAATTGTAGGGCTAGGTGCAATTGTAAGGCCACTTGGTGCATTCATATTTGGTCACGTTGGTGACAGGTATGGAAGGAGGATAGCATTAATAATTACTATCTTGCTAATATCGATACCATCAAGTCTCATTGCATTTATTCCAAGTCACAATCAAGTAGGTATAATTTCTACTATATTGCTTCTTGCAATCCATATAACACAAGGCATTGCACTTGGTGGTGAACAAGGAAGTTCTGTTTATCTTATAGAGCATTTATCCAGTAGGAAAGAGAACTTAGGGATGTATTTTGGAATGATGGGTTTTGGTCGCTCCATTGGCGTCTTGCTTTCTGCGGTGATAGTGATTATCTGCAAAAAAACTACTGATTTTTGTACCTGGGGTTGGAGATTGCCATTTATTTTCTCAGCTATTTTAGGATTAATTAGCGCGTATAGCATATACACATTGGGAGAAACTCCAGCATATGAAAAAAATCGAAAACAAAGAAATTTACCTGATTTGCCAATAATAGAGCTTATAAAACGCCACAAGAGAGCTCTTATACTTGCTATTTTAATATCTGTACCTGTTAATGTTGCTGTTGGATTTACCATATTTCTTCGAACTCTCGCAAAGGAAATAGCATCAGTGGATGTTTATGTAACAACATATATCAACGAAATTGTATTGATTATAACCAGTGTATTAATGCCGATATCTTCAATAGCGTTTGGAATGTTGGCTGATAAAGTTGGAAAAGAGCGCACTGCAATCTTATTTATAGCAATTACAATGGCACTGTGTTGTCCTGCGTTATCTATTGCATATTACTATAAAAATTATCTTGTGATTGCGTTGAGCGTAATGGTTCTCTCTATAATAGAAAGGGGTATAGTTCCCATAGGAATAGTTGCATCTGAACTCTTTCCTACCAATGTTAGATTTAGTGGTGTGAGCTTATCACGCAATATCTCTTATGCGTTACATGGAGGATTTACTCCTATGGTTTGTATTTGGTTGACTGTAACATTTCCTCAAACAAACCTTGCTGCTGGGCTTTATATAGTCTTCTGCTTGTTGATCAGTGTGGTAGCAATATTGCAAATAAAACCGCAAGATAAAAATTTTGATTTGTGAAAGTTCTCAGTTTTCTCTTAGATTTATACCGTAACCTAAATTAGGTCCTTAGTTTCTCAAAAAAATCCTTTAACAAAAAAGAGCATTCTATTTCTAATATCCCACCATAAACTTCAGGTATATGGCTGCAAAATTGAAATATCTTAGCACCATTTTCAATTCCTCCACCTTTTGGATTATAAGCTCCAAAGTACAATCGTTTAATTCTGGCAAAGGAAATAGCTTGAGCACACATCGGACATGGTTCTAATGTTACGTACATATCAGCATCACAAAGCGTGGGAGTTGAAAATGCTTGTCTGATCGCTAACATCTCTGCATGTGCAGTTGGATCGCTGGATATATTGTGTGCAGAAGAAATGATATTGTCTCCACTCACTATTACAGCACCTATGGGCACCTCATCATTTTTTTGAGCGAGTTTGGCTTGCTCTATGGCAAGCTCCATATATTGATACTTAAACACTAGGCACTTATTTCTTATCAATTGCTGCTTTAACGAACGACACGAAAAGAGGATGAGGAGAAAACGGCTTTGATTGAAATTCTGGATGAAACTGAACACCAATAAACCACGGATGACTCTCTAACTCCACTGCCTCTATGCACGTTCCATCTTCTGATATGCCACTGCATAGCAGACCATTTTTTTCCAAATCATCTTTATAATCTGAATTGATTATGTATCTATGCCTGTGTCTTTCTGAAATAGTAGTGTTACTATATGCATCCATCATTTTAGAGTTTGCATTTATATTACATTTGTATGCCCCAAGTCTCATGGTTCCACCAAGATCGTCATCTTGATCGCCAGCTAACTTAACGATTGGATGTTTACAGTTACGAAATTCTTCAGAGTGTGCATCTTCAAGCTTAACAACATTACGAGCAAATTCAATAATTGCAAGCTGCATACCAAGGCAAATTCCGAAAAATGGGATATTATTTGTACGGGCATAATTTATTGCTAATATTTTACCCTCTACTCCGTCATCACCAAACCCCCCTGGAACAAGGATTGCATGAGAATTCTGTAATTTCTCTCCTATAAGTTTTTCATTTATAGGTTTTTCTTCCTTCTCTCTTGAGTTAACCCAATTTATCTTTACTTTGACTTTATTACTAATCGCACCATGATTTAATGCTTCAACCAGTGATTTGTATGCATCAGGGAATTCGGTGTATTTTCCCACTATAGATACAGTAACTTCCTGTGTTGGGTGCCTTATGGAATGCACTATTTGATCCCATTCAGTCAAGCTTGGTTTTGGCTTACTTAAATGAAAGTGCTCCAAAATTTGCGTATCAAGCCCACATTGGCTATACAACACCGGTAACTCATATATATGACTCACATCAGGGGCAGGTATCACATTGGATAAAGAAACATTGCAAAGCTTAGCTATTTTCTCTCTTTGATTATCGAAAATTTCTTTCTCACTGCGGCATAATATAATATCTGGTTGTAACCCCGCGGAATTTAACTCTCGAACTGAATGCTGCGTTGGTTTTGTCTTTAATTCTTGCGCTGCGGTAAGATATGGTATTAAAGTTAAGTGAATAAGGATAACTCTTTGTTTTCCTAATGTGTAGTTAACTTGACGTATAGCCTCCAAAAATGGTTGGCTTTCAATGTCACCTACAGTTCCGCCTATTTCACATATTACAAAATCTAAACCTTCCGTACCATTAAAAATGAACGATTTGATCAAATCTGTCACATGAGGAATGACTTGCACAGTTTTGCCCAGATAATCACCACGCCTCTCTTTCTTCAATAACTCATGATATATCTTACCAGTTGTTATATTGTCATCTTTTGTTGCTTTAATTCCAGTAAAACGCTCATAATGCCCAAGATCCAAATCAGTTTCAGCACCATCCTCGGTCACAAATACCTCTCCGTGCTGAGTTGGGTTCATTGTCCCAGGATCAATGTTGAGATACGGGTCAAGTTTTCTGATACGGATCTTAAAACCGTGAGCTTGAAGAAGCGCACCAACGCTTGAAGCAACTAAGCCTTTACCAAGCGATGACACAACTCCACCTGTAACAAAGATAAATTTAGCTTCCTTCATTAATTTTCAAATGGAACAGAAGTAGGTTCACTTTCTTGCTTTTTTTCTAATATAATTTTCTCTGCAATCGATTTTTTATGTACGTCTTTTGAATATAATCCTGACAATAGCAATGTGTTTATAATAAACAATCCAGCAACAATAGCCGTTATTCTGCTGAGCGGGTTTTCAGAAGATTTCACTGGAATCATCGAATTGACCCCCTGTTGTGTATTACTAAAACCACTTAACGAACTACTTCCAGGCGGCTGCAAGAGCACTAAAATTACTAACACAACAACCAATATTATTTGAAATATACTTAATACCGCTACTGACATTATAGATAGGGCTGAAAATAAAAATCTTAGCAGTACAAAGCACGTAAGTCAAGAACATCTGTCACCCAAATAACTTGAAATCTAAGTATGTATTTACTGCTTACCTTATTTTGATTAACATATGCATAAGACTTTGGGCTTAATATGTATCACATTTTAAAATATAAAGATTATGAACCAAAAATAGACGAAAGTGCTTTCATCGCAGGTGGTTCGCATATCATAGGTAAGGTTGAAATAGGAAGAGATGCAAGCATCTGGTTTAATTGTGTAATCAGAGGGGACGTTGGATCAATAAAAATAGGTAATGGAACAAATATTCAAGATGGAACGGTAATTCATGTGGATAGAAACCCAGGTGGTGACACAATTATTGGCAGCATGGTAACAGTGGGACATTTTTGTGTGTTGCACGCATGCACGGTGCATGATAAGGCGTTTATTGGTATGGGCTCTACCGTGATGGACCATGCAGTTGTGGAGCCTGAAGCTATGGTAGCTGCTGGCTCACTGGTAACACACGGAAAAGTGATAAAAAGTGGGGAAATATGGGCTGGCAGGCCAGCAAAATTCTTCAAAAAAATGTCGAATGAAGAAATTAAACATATTACACAATCAGCACAAAATTATATTATGCTAATGAAGGAATATAAAAACTGAAGTTCGCGTCAAGTGTTTTACTTGACACGTACATTTCGGCTTAACCCTTGTTACTTCTTTTTCCCATTCTCATTTACTTCTTGTGCTTTTGCCCCATCTACTTGAGTACTAGGTAATACTGCATATGTAATACCACCGGCTACGAGTGCAGATGCTACTGCTATACCAATCATTACTAACATCTCTAACTTAACTGTACGTTCAAGTGCAGTAAATGCTATCAGTCCAGCAGCAAGACCCATACCAACAGTAGCAGTGTACCGTGCTCCATTGCCTTGTTTTGGTTGCTCAGTTGTTTTGCTTTTATCTTTTAGTTTTCCATTTTTCTCCTCAGCTTCAGTCAATCGATTTTGTAAGTCTTTTGTTTCATCCTTTTTGGCTTTTAACTGAGCAGCATTTGGTTGGTTGTTTAACTGTGCTTCTAAATCTTTTTTTTTATTTGTTAGTGTTGTTTTTTCACCCTCTAACTTCGTAACAGCAGCATCTAGTTGAGCTTTTAATGCTGTCATTTCATTCTCTTTCTCTGTTAACTTTTGCTGTAACGCCACAGCATCTAATGCTTCCAATTCTGTTATTTTAGCATTTTTCTCTTCTAACTGCTGCTGCAACGCTGTAGAATCTATTGCCTTTAGTTTTTCCACTTCAGCTTCTAAGTCTTGTTTTTCCTGCTGAGCTGTGTCCAATTGATCTTGTAATTCTTGTGTTTTAATTCTCAATTCCTCCTCAGCTTTCTTCTTTGCAGCTTCCAATTCTGTTATTTTAGCATTTTTCTCTTCTAACTGCTGCTGCAACGCTGTAGAATCTATTGCCTTTAGTTTTTCCACTTCAGCTTCTAAGTCTTGTTTTTCCTGCTGAGCTGTGTCCAATTGATCTTGTAATTCTTGTGTTTTAATTCTCAATTCCTCCTCAGCTTTCTTCTTTACAGCTTCTAATTCTGTTATTTTAACATTTTTCTTTTCTAACAATTGTACTGTGGGATGGGAAGATAGGGCTTTTACCATAATCTCCTCTTTCCCATCGTTAAAGCCTAACAGATTTTTCATTTCTTCTAGGCGACTAAAATATTTGCAACCCTTTTCCCCAACTAATTTTACATCCATGATTATATTATCTCCTAGTTCTTCTTGAGGATAAGAACAAGTAATATATAATTGTTGATCATTTAGCGTACAGCCCACATAAAACTTGTCATCAATTATAGCACCACTCTTATCTACGTTTTTATACTTTTTAAATTCTTCATAATCATCTTTTTTTATAACAAGCACTATTTTATCATTGGCAACCCGTATTGTACCATTCTTTAAGCTTAGCATAACGAACCTCAATTATAATTTAACATTACATAATACCCTGAGAACCTAAGGTCAAGTAATATTTTTATCATAGCATAGAAAATTTATGTTCGCAAACAAAAAATTTTGGCGTAAAATTGCCGTAATTGTGCTATAGCTAAAGTAACTTAGGTTTACCGACCATCGTCATTCCGCTGCTTGTTAGCGGGATCTAGAGATACCGCGGCGGTATGACGTTGCTAGCTTAAAGTTTAAAATTGAGAAATATTTATGTTAAAAGAAAAATACGGCTTTAAAGAAGTTGAAGACAAATGCAACATATTGTGGGAAGGCAGTAAAGTTTACAGGTGGAATGGTGAAAAGGATAACACTTTCACTATAGACACACCTCCACCGACAATATCGGGTAAATTGCATATTGGCCATATATTTAGCTATTGCCACACGGACTTTATTGCAAGGTTTCAGCGCATGCTGGGAAAAGATGTGTTTTACCCAATTGGGTTTGATGATAATGGGCTTCCCACTGAAAGATTGGTTGAGCAAACCTATAAAACCCGCGCAAAAGAAGTTGGCAGGGAAAAATTTATAGAGATGTGCCATGAGGTTATTGAAAAATCAAAGCAAGAATTCAAGGAACTATTTAAATCGGTCGGCATTAGTTATGACTGGGATTTGGAATATCACACGATCAGCAAGGAAACTGTGACGCTTTCACAGATGTCGTTTATTGATCTATATAATAAAGGGTATGCATATAGAAAAATGCAGCCCATCCTTTGGGACCCGGTTGATAAAACAGCAATTGCGCAAGCAGAAATAGAAGATAAAGTTTTTGAGTCATCCTTAAATACGATAGTTTTCTCTACTGAAGAAAATGAGCAGATCAACATTGCAACTACGCGACCTGAGTTACTTCCAGCATGTGTTGCAGTTTTTTGTCATCCAGAGGATGTGCGCTACACCCATCTGATCGGAAAAACAGCCGTGGTGCCGATCACAGAGACAAAAGTTCCAATAATAGCTGATGATAAGGTTAAAATAGATAAAGGCACTGGGCTTGTTATGTGCTGTACGTTTGGTGATGAACTCGACATATATTGGCAGCAAAAGCATAATCTACCGATGAAAATTATCATCGATCAGGATGGGAGGATGAGCCTTCATTCAGTACATGGTCAGAAGGAAGAAATATGGATCCCAGTGTCTGGGCACTGGGATGACACCATAGGGGCTACTGGGATGACAGGAGAAAGGGCTACTCAGATGACAAAGGAAGGTGGGTGTGATCAGAAAGAAGAATGGATCCCAGTGTCAGCTACTCGGATGACAGACGATATACTAAATGAAATAAATGGATTGAAAGTTACAGCAGCAAGAAAGCGGATAATCGAAATCCTAACTGAAAAAGGACTTTTGGTAGAAAGCACTAACATTTCTCATTCTGTTAAGTGTGCAGAAAGATCTGGTGCATCACTTGAGATATTGCCTACTTATCAATGGTTTATCAAGACCTTAGCGCAAAAAGCTCAAGTATTAGATAAAGTAAAAGAATGCAATTGGCACCCAAGCAATATGCGTAAACGCATGGAAGTGTGGATAGAAGGGCTAAATTGGGACTGGTGCATCTCAAGGCAGCGCTATTTTGGTGTGCCATTTCCAGCGTGGTATTCCAAGCGTAAAGGAGAAGAGGGCAAAATCATCCTAGCTGAAATAAAGGCCCTACCTATAGATCCATCGAAAGATTTACCAAAAGGGTATAGCAAAGAAGAGATTATCCCAGATCAAGATGTAATGGATACTTGGGCCACAAGTTCAATTACTCCTCAACTAAGTGCACTGGCAGTAAACAGTGAGTTTAGCTTACCAAATCATCGCTATGATACGATATTTCCTGCAGATCTGCGCAGCCAGAGCCATGAGATAATAAGAACTTGGGCTTTTTATACTATTTTAAAGGCACATTATCATGCAAATTCTTTACCTTGGAAAAACATTATGATCAGCGGTTGGTGTTTAGCAGATGATAAGAAAAAGATGAGTAAATCAAAGGGTAACATCATCACTCCTCATGTAATACTTGAAACTTATGGAGCTGATGTAGTGCGCTATTGGGCAGCGAACTCAAGGCTTGGAGTTGATACAGTCTACTCTGAAAATACATTCAAAATTGGCAAGCGCCTCGTTACAAAACTTTGGAACGCTAGCAAGTTCGTTTCCATGTTCATGGAAAAGCATCAAGTGATGAGCATAAATTCTGCTCACGAGACAATGGATAAGTGGATATTGTCTAAGTTATACAAAGTTATAGAAAGAGCAACAAATAACCTATTACAGTTTGAATACTGCGAAGCTTTGGGCGCAATAGAGGAATTTTTTTGGAAGGATTTTTGTGATAGTTACTTGGAGTTAGTAAAAAAACGTGCGTACGGAAGCAGTGAAGCAACCTTAAGTGCAAAACAAAGCTTGGCGTATGTGTTAAATGTTATTTTGCGGTTATTTGCACCTTTCTTGCCATACATTACAGAAGAGATATACCACCAGTTGTATAGTTATAATTCTGTACACAATCAAAGTAATTGGCCAAGCAAAGAAGAACTTATCTACGATAAATATTCAGAGGAAATGGGAGATAATGTTATTCAGATATTAAACATTATCAGAAAGATAAAGGCAGATAATAATGTATCAGTTAAGCATCTGATAAAAAAGTTGATGATAAAAGCAGATCTACGAGAGGATAAGTTGGATCAATCCGCACAGAATGATTTGCAGGCAGTTTGCAATGCGGAAACGATAGAGTGGATGCAGTCTGAGCTTGAAACTGAAGACGAGAAATACATAGTGAATATAGATTTATATTGATTTTTATAGCTTTACTTCCTTTAATATCCATGCTATTGTAATCATTATTAGTATGAGGGAATAATAATGGGGGATTTATATAATAAAGCCAATGCACCGTATCTTATAGCTGGTGCTCTTGCTACTTTGGTATTGCTTGCGTCTGGGACACTTGCCGTTGCCCCTTATGTTGAGTTCTTGTCTTCAGTTGCAGCCTTTAATGTAGCTCTTCCTGTTGCTTTGAGTTTGTCTATACTTTCTGTTCTGGTGCTTGTACTTTCATGTAAAATGATCAGCCAGAATAAAAAGCTTGATGCACAAAAAGCAGAACCTAATGAAAAAAATGGATTAGCTAAAGAGCAAGAAAATATAATACAAAGCTTAGAGCCTCAAATCAAAGAGCTAAATAAGAGGCTTAGTAGTCAGTACAATGAGATTGAAAAGCTAATTGCTAGTGCTGCAAAAAAAGAGGAGCTAAATAAGCTTAACAATGAAGTGAAAGAGCTAAAGGTAAAGATTGCTAGTGTTGCAACAAAAGAAGAGATAAATAAGCTTAGTAATGAAGTTGAAAAGCTAATTGGTAGTGCTGCAACAAAAGATGAAATGGAAGAGCTAAAGGCAAAGATTGCTAGTGCTGCAACAGAAAGTAAAACACAAGAAAAGATTTTTATGAAATTTTACGCAAAAGGTGAAAAAAGAGGGAAGAAAGCATTTGAGGATTTTATATTTATAAAAGAGATAAAAACAAAATTAGTAAATATTTATGAATCAATAAAAAATAATATTAATATAGTGTCTTCAGCAAAATCAGGTGATTCAGAAGAAGAGCAAGAAAAAATACAAAGAGGATTCATTTTTCACGGTCCAGGAGGAGCTGGTAAGAGTTCAATTGTTGAGGCGATTGGGGATCAGCTGATATCTCTAACTACATTTATAAAAGTTTCTGGAGCTGATTTGCTTGAAAAATCAAATATAAATGAGCTTTTTAATAAAGCAAACGAAAACGCTCCTTGTATAGTTCTTATAGATGAAATCGACAGCTTTGGCAAGGGACGCACTGATGCCAATCGAGTACCTTTAAATTATTTTTTCACTAGATTCGATGAAGCTGATAAAGGTGTGACGGTGTTTGCTACAACTAATGTTAGTCTGCAAGATTTAGATGCATCACTTGTTAGGGGAAGTTGTTTGAGTAGTAAACTCAAGTTTACTATGATAGAAGGAAGTATACTTAAGAATATACTGAAGGATGGTCTGAATGAAAAATTAAAAAATAAAAAGTACAAGCATGCTATCTCAAGAATTTTAAACGAGACAAGACTTACAACACTCTCTCTCTCAGCAGCAGATGTGAAATGTTTTATAAATTATATAGTTGAAAAGTTAAACAACAAGATTGGAACTTCTGCTTATACTATAATTAAAGATTTTTGTATTAAATATAATATTGGAGAGGTGTCGAATAAGCAGACTAACAGGAAAATTGAAAATTCTATAGGAGAATCACAGCAATACACATCCAGACCATCACATAAGCTGAATGACGCTTTATGTGATTCTGGATATACCAGTATGTTCTACCCCGATCAATAGCTAACTAGACTTATAAGTACAATGGTACACTCGATACACAAGGTCTAAGTCATTTTTTAGCTAGCAGACTGAAGATGGGAAGTTTGTTGTAGGTGCAGCACTATAATTCCTCCACAGATAAGAGAATTTTAATGAATATATACAAGACTGCTGAACGTGGGGGGAAGAGGGGAGTAATGAGCAATTTGCTTAGTGAGGCTAACACATTTTATTTTATAGCTAGTTCCTTAGCTACTCTTACGTTACTTACATCTTTAGCGCTTATTGTGACTTCTAATGTGCCTCTTCCTCTAATTCTTGCTTTAGCTACATTATCTATTTTGGTGCTTGCACTTTCATGTAAAATAATTAGTAATAATGTAGAATTGGAAGCAAAAGTAAAAGGTCAGTTAGAACATAAGGAGGAGATGCTTTCTCTTGAACACCAAGAGTTACGTGATGAAAATACAAGATTGAATGAAAAAGTGGATTCTTTAATGGAGGAATTGTGTCAATGCAAATTAGAAAGTGAAAAGAATAAGTTATGTTTAAAGTCAGAATATGAAGATGAGTTACGCTTAAGATTGGAATATGAAGATGAATTAAACTTGGAATTAGAACATAAAAGTAGGGAAGCTTCTTCTCTGCGTACTCAATTAACTATGTTAAGAAAAAAAGTAGAAGTAGAAGAAGTAAAACAATTAAAAACTTTAGAATCGGAAGAACAACATGAGAGCTCAGAAAGCGACATAGAAGAATTAGAGAAGAAGTTATGCCAGTCGGAAAAGGAAAAGAAAGAATTAGAAGGTAAAGTTAGTGATGAACGTCAAAAGCGCACTGATCTTGAAAGTAAAGTTGATAAATTGTGTACAAAGGAGAAAGAGTACTTATCTAAAATTAAGGAGCTGGAAAAGGAGTCATTATCTTTACAAAAAGAAGAGAAAGAATCTGATAACACATTAACAACAGTGAATGATGATCGCGATAATAAGGTGAAAGAATTAAACAGTTCACTTTTGAAGCAATCCTCTCAAATAGAACAACTTCAAAAAGCTTTATTGGAAAAGAAAAAAGAAGAAGTGCTTTTTTTGCAACGGATGATAGAATATGTAACAGATGAGGTAGAAAAATTAGTAAGGGAAAATGAAGTGATCAGAGATGATGATAAAAAAGTAATATTACAAGTGATTCAAGCAACAAAGTCTGTGTTAGTAGAAGAAGCTGCACAATATTTGCCAGGCGAAACGTCTGTTCCTTCATTTGTGGAAGATCCTGGATATACCAGTGGATGTTCTACCCCGATCAATAGCCACTAGACATTTTGAGTACAGTTGTACACTGGATACATAAAACCTTAGCCATTTTTAGCTAGTAGACTGAAAAAGGAAAGTTTGTTGTAGGTGCAGCACTATAATTCCTCCACAGATAAGAGAATTTTAATAAATATATACAAGACTGCTGAACGTGGGGGGGGAGGAGGGGAGTAATGAGCAATTTGCTTAGTGAGGCTAACACATTTTATTTTATAGCTAGTTCCTTAGCTACTCTTACGTTACTTACATCTTTAGCGCTTATTGTAACTTCTAATGTGCCTCTTCCTCTAATTCTTGCTTTAGCTACATTATCTGTTTTGGTGCTTGCACTTTCGTATAAAATAATTAGTAATAATAAAAAAATAGAGGTTGAGAGAAATAAATTCGCTCAGAAAGAGCAAGAGTTAGAAAATAAAATAACTCTAGGAAAGGAAGCTGAAAAAGCTGCAAACAAAGAAGTGGAAAAATTAAAACATGAATTAACTCGAGAAAAGCAAAATTTAGACAAGAGAGCAAAAAGATTGGATCAGAAAGTAAATGAGTCAGAAGTTGAGAGAGAATCTCTTCTTGAAGAAAAAAAATCTTTAGAGAAAAAATTAGAAACAGCAAAGAATCGTACGTTTGAAATAGACAATGAATTGGACAAAACAAGAAAGGAAATAGGTAAGCTTAATGAGCAGGAAGAGAAATTAAAACTTGAAATCTCATGTTTAAAGAAACAGTTGGAAGAAAGAAGTAGATTTATTGCAAAGCTGAAGATGGAAGTGGATGATAATAAACATTTAGAGCTAGAGAATAAGGGGTTAAATGATAGAATAGAAACGTTACGTGAAGTACAAAAGGCACTACGTGAGAAAAAACATGAACTTAGTGAAAAAGTAGAGGCATTGAATAAGGAAAAAAATAAACTTTCTAAAGAAGTAGAGGAATTACGTGAAGAACAAGAAAGGCTGCATGCAAACTTAGATAAGCTACAATGTAAAATTAAAGAGGTCAACAAAGAAAAGAAAAATTTATCTAAAGAATTAAAAGAGAAATTTGAAGAGTTAGATGAAGCAAATGGTTTAATTAAAAATCAATCTTTTGAGTTAGATGGGATAAGAAAAGATTGTAATAATGAAGTAAAAAGTTTAAGAAATTCACTTTTAGAACGAGACAGTCAAATAGAAGATTTTTTGAAAGAGAAAGAAAAACAAGTGAATTTTGCGCAACTGTTGATAAGATGCGTAACAGACAATATAGAAGAACCAATAAGAAATAATGATGGAAAAGCAATATTAGATACGATTCAAATATTAAAGTCTGCGTTACAAGGAGAAATTGCACGGCTTTTGCCAGACGAAACGCCTTCTTCTTCGCTGGAAGATCTTGGATATGAATCATTATTTGTCAGTCGCTCATCCACCCCGACCAAGTTGCCAAATTCACTATTGACAGAATCTTATGAACGCAGTCAGTTCAATCAGAGTGAAAGTATTTGCAAAACACAACAATGAGTCTTATTATAAGATAAATCATGCAAGATAATGAACCCAATAATATGCGCACTGGATACACAAGACTTAAATAAGGCTATTTCTCTAGCTAATGCTCTGCGTGGTAAAGTTGGCATGGTAAAGCTGGGATTAGAATTTTTTGCTGCTCAAGGTCTTTCTGGAGTGCAAGAAGTTGCAAAATGCAATGTACCAATTTTTTTAGATCTGAAATTGCATGACATTCCAAACACTGTAGCTAAAACAGCTGAAGTAATAAAAGTTCTGAACGTTGAAATGTTAACTCTGCACATCAGCGGTGGGACAAAAATGCTTGAAGAAGCGCTAAGTGTAGTGCAAGGCACAAAAATAAAGCTGATTGGAGTGACAGTGCTAACTAGTATGAGCAATGAGAATTTAAACGAGCTTGGAGTAGCAAGAGAAGTAAAATCACAGGTAATTTTGCTTGCAAAGCTTGCAAAAAAGATTGGACTCTATGGAATAGTCTGTTCTGCATTGGAAGCTCAGGAAGTGCGCCGAGAATGCGGTGAAGACTTTAAAATTATTACTCCAGGAATTCGTATAGATCCAGGTCATGACGACCAAAAAAGAACAGCAACACCAAAAGAAGCAATAAATTCAGGAGCTGATTATATCGTCATTGGCAGACCCATTACAAAAACTACAAGTAGTGCGGAGCTAATATTGAAATCCATGAAAGAATTTTAATATAATAACTTAATTTATAAAAATACTAACATATTAATTAGGAATAAGCATGAGTAATATCAATAGAATAATACGCGAAGTAATCAAGGAATTCCGCTCAAAATTACCAGATAAGGAAATAGAGGAATATTCTGGCAAATTGAATAAGCTACATATCTACCAGTGCAATAAGCATATAATAGAAAATAAGAAGCTATATCATTATACAATAAATGGGAAAACCCATGCTATGGGTCAGCATGGGCATAATTTTGTCAAGAGTTTAGAAGTTATCTTGAGGAATAAGCCACAAATTTCCTTAGAAGAGGTAATTGATTTTATGGAAAAAATAATTAATTTTGGTATTGATAGTTGTTATGGAGCATTTGAGATGATATTTGAATCTCGCTCTGGTGTTACAATAGATGATGCAGTTAATTTTGTAAAAGATAGCTTATCTAGTAAATTTTATGGATTCCATGGCAGTGGGATTTTCAAAGTAATATTAGAACTTAATCCAGAGAGCTCTCTTGAAGAGATAGAGAAACAATTTAGCAAAGTAGTAGATCCTTACTTTCTTAATGCTTGGAGTCGAGAAAGTGAAAGGGCTTTTGCTAAGATATGTAGGTTATGTAGAGAAGGACATGTGGAGAATATGCAGAAATTTGATTTTAGCAATTTTAATTTAGATCAAGATAGTGCTGGAGCATTAAGAGCACTGTTACAGTATTGTGTTGACGTTTCTAATCAAAAAGCTTTAGGTGATTCACATGAATTGCATAGAGAAGAGATGGAGGGGATATATAAATTTGATGATAATTACGATTTAAATTTAGATAGTGATCATAATGATAGTATCTAGCATTGAAATTATACTACAATAATAAAATAACTGGATAAAAATTATCACCAAAAAAATTCAAAAAAGTGCTTGACATAAAAGAACGAACATTATATAGTGTCATTATCTTTTATTTGACCTCGCTTAATTTAATTACTGGATTAAGCTTACAGTACTAAGCGTGGCACAAAGTGCCACGCTATTTTTCGGTTTACATTTTCAACAGATAAAAAATGATGCCATTTCAGTGCCAAGCACATAACTGTACGGATATTCATTTTTAAAGGTAAATTGCACAACAGATGATGTCATTCCAGTGCTTGACACTGGAATCCAGAAATTTTGCTTATAACTGAGCTGATGAGCTAAAGGTAGTTGTCTTACGCTAAAACAAACGTTTTTAATTAAGTTGCATAGAAGCTGGATCCCAGTGTCAAGCACTGGAATGACATCGTTTACTATGTACCATATTGCAATATTCGTACAACTGTGGGAAACATCTATGGATGCCATTCCTATTACCTTATTTCCATTTTTATTTCATTTTCAAAGGAGGCTATTATGTCACTTACCGATATCGCTCACCGTATCAATGAACTCGCTTCATCATGGGAGCAATTTAAATTAATAAATGATCGCAAACTAAAAGAAATTGAAAGCAAAGGGCGTGCTGATTCTGCAACAATTGAGCAGCTATGCAAGGTAAATAATGCCATTGATAGTTGCAAAGAGCGTTTAGACTTGATCGAAACTGCAGCTCAACGCCCAGAAGTAAATACAGATTTTAGCACAAGCGATAAATATTTTTCTGATTATATCCGCAAGGGAATGGAAAGCGGTTTATCACACAAAACCCTCAGTGGAGATGACAGTGATATCGGGGGGTATCTAGTTACTCCGCATATTGTAAAACGCATAAACAAGCGCGTAACTGATTCGTCCCCAATGCGACAAATATGCTCCAGTCAAAGAATCTCTACTGAAACATTGGATTACATTATAGAAGATTTTGACCGCGCCGGTGCAGGTTGGAGCAGTGAAACAGTAGATGATGAGGACGGTGGCAATAAGTCTAAGTATGATTTTGCAAAAGATACGGACACGCCCAAAATCCAAAAGATTTCCGTCACAACTTACGAGTTATATGCTCAACCACAAATATCACAAAAGTTACTCGATGATGCGTTTGTCGATGTTGAGAGTTGGCTGGTGGAAAAGATTGACGAGACTTTTAGTAAGGAAGAAAGCGAAGCCTTCATTAAGGGTGAGGGCACTTTTCAACCAAAAGGAATTTTAGCTTATGAAAATGGAAACAGTTATAATAAAATAGAGCAAGTTAAAACTGAAAAATTAGATAGTGATTCAATAATGATGTTGTATTACTCTCTGGACGAATATTATTCCAAAAATGCGTCATTTTTGATGAACAGGAGTACGTTGAAGGATATCAGGCTGCTAAAATCTCAAACAGGTCAGTATCTCTGGCAGCCAAGTCTGTCGCTTGAAGCTCCAGATACTTTAATGGGAATACCAGTATATCAATCTGCCGATATGCCACCAGCGCCAAACAATCAGCTACCAGTAATTGCGATGGCAGATTTCAAACAAGCTTATAAGATTGTAGATAACAGAGGAATGAGAATATTAAGAGACCCTTATACGAATAAACCTTATGTGAGGTTTTTTGTCACTAAGCGTGTCGGCGGAGAGGTTGTAAACACCAGTGCTATTAAATTGTTGAAAGTTGCGAGCAAGTACTAAAAACTTCCGCAGCATCATCTTTATAGCTGATCAAAGCAACACGTCATACCGCGATTCATTCCATAACTGTACGAACATTGTGATTTTGGCCCATCAGGAGGGTGTCATCCCAGTGCTTGACACATATAGCTAAACTGACTTAGATTTACCGACAGTTTGAAAAACAAAAATTCGTCATTCCGCTACTTGTTAGCGGAATCTATGCTGAGATATCGCGGCGGTATGACGTAGGAAAACCTTTCTTGGGTTAGCTATAGTTTGCTATATTATGTGATTTTATTTTTAGCATTGCTTCTTACATTATGTAATTTTGTTTTCCATAATGTATATTATGTAATTTTCGATGCTAAGATCTGTTATAGCTCTCAGTATGATATGAGTGATTCTCTTTTAATAATTATTTTTTAAATAGTTTGTTGGTTCATCAATTTCTTTAGGATTGATATCTACAATTATTTTTCCGTTTTTTAACAGAATAATCCGATCTGATATTTTTGTTAAAAAATCCAAATTGTGAGAAGCGATAATCATAGTAATACCCATATCTCTAACTGATTGTAGTAGTTCCACAACGTCGACTATTGTTGCTACATCTAAACCAGACGTTGGCTCATCGCATAATAGAATCCTTGGATTCATCATTAAGCTTCTGGCAAGCGCAACCCGCTGTTTTTGCCCACCGGATAGATTACTAGGGTAATCATTTTTTTTAGAGGCAATACCCAAAGACTCAAGTAGTGAATCACTTTGATCCTGAGTTTTGTTTTTAAGTTTGGGAGCATATGTAAGATTTTCCCAGACAGTCATATGTGAGAAAAGTTGAAAATCCTGAAATACAAAACCAGTACTATCATTGCATTCAATGCTACCAGAATCTAAAACTTCGAGTTTTTGTATACAACGTAACAATGTTGATTTACCACTACCAGAAGGACCAGCAAGACCAACTATGGATTGCTCTATAATCAGGTTAATATTATTAAGTACTGGAACATTATTAAATAATTTACAAACATTATGCATTTTTATCATATATACCTTTCTGTTCAATCTTTTTGCCTATATATTCAATTAGTAATACAAGAGCGTAATAATAAGCCCCAGCAAGACAAAGTGGTATAAAATAAGTAAATTGTTCTGCTGCAAGCATTTGCGCAGAGCGCATAATATCAACACCACCAATAGTAGAGATTAATGCCGTTTCTTTAAGGAGTGCAATGATCTCATTTATCATTGCAGGAAGAATATTTTTAATAACTTGTGGTAATATAATATCTCTCCACATATAGAAACTAGGTATTTGTAAAGTTTTAGCTGCTTCAAACTGGTTTTTTGATATAGTTTCAATACCAGCTCGTAAAATCTCAGCAATATAAGCACAGCTATTTAGACCAAATGCTATAATGCCAGCACTAAATATGTTTAATTTAATTCCTGCAATGGTTGGGGTCATAAAATAAACAACACTTAACTGTAATATAAGGGGGGTGCCACGTATTACAGATATAATTCCATTAATTAATGGAATACAGATCTTATTATATCTGAGTACTGACAATAATCCCCCTAGACTCACACCTAAAAGCAGTCCTCCAATCAATAATTTTAAAGTAAAGGCAAGGCCTGTTCCAACAAACAAGAAATTAGAAATTAATTCCTGCATCAGTTATCTCCTAGCCATTTTTCTGCTATTTTTTGTATTACACCTTTACTTTCTAAACTTTTTAATGCCTCGTTTATTTTATCCTTTAAAGCAGATCCTTTATTCACAGCAATAACATAACCACCATCTAACTTGGCAGTGGCTGACCATGATAGACCAGGATTTTTTTTGCTAAATACTTTACCTTGGAATTCATCAATTAGGACGCCATCAACATGACCAGACTTTAATGTTTCTACAGCTTGATTATTATTGTCTATAGCAATAATTTGAGCTGTTGTAGGAACATGCTCTTTTAGCCAAATTTCCATGACAGTTCCTAGTTGAACGGCTATCTTCTTGTGAGTTAAGTTGTTTATACCGGCTATGGGTTTATTTTTGTGATATAGAATACCAAATTCCCCTGTATAATAACTATTTGAAAAATCAAAATTTTTTTCACGCTCTTCTGTGCTACCAATAGTAGATATAGCAGCATCTACAGAATTACTTTGCAATGCTGCAAATATAGCACTAAACTGCATATCTTTAAATATCGCTTCTTTACCTAACTCTTTTGCTACTAATTGAGCAAGCTCAATGTCAAAGCCAGTAAATTTACCATTTTCATAATATTCAAAAGGTGGATAATCTGCAGAAATTGCAAATCTAATGATATTATCGTGTTTATTTTCCTTGCATCCTGTTAATAGAATACTTATCACTATAATAGCATTTAAAATATATTTTTTCATATTACTAATTTATATTCATATTTTATTCATCTTATGAATATAGACATTAAAAATTGAATAGTCAAGAAATAATGAATATAATTTCAAATATACTTATTACATATTCAATATGAGGAAAATGCATAATGCATGACAACACACTAGGTGAACATATTTTAAATATTATTCAAAATCACGAAATTTTAGAGCAGAGCGATTTACAGACCTTGCTTAAAGAAAGAGGGCACAACATTCCTCAGGCTACTTTATCAAGAAAATTAAAAAAACTTAAAATTGCCAAAGTTGCTGGTATGTATAAAGTAATTGACATCAACCAATATCGATTACCATTAATACTTAATATGCAAATTTCGGATTTTGGTTTAATAGTACTACACACTCAACCAGGACAAGCTAGCAGCCTAGCTTACTTTCTAGATCAGAAGTATGTTATTTATTCATTAAATAATAGCAAAAACATAGGAATTATAGGAACTATAGCAGGTGATGATACAGTATTATTGATCATCAAAAGTAAGGCTGAACTTAACAAAGTATTACAATCAATTTATGAAACATTTCCATATTTAAGTCCTGAATAAGAATGTTGTAAGTTAAAAATGTGATATAAAGGAGATAAGAGGGATTTCTTTGTTTAAATCTTTGTCTTCTTTTTTTCAATATACCTACATATCAGAATGGACAATTCATATAGAATCAGCATAGGTATTGCAAGCCCTACTTGGCTTAATACATCAGGTGGAGTTAAGATTGCAGCGATAATAAAAATTACCACTATCGCGATTCTGCGTTTATTTGACAAACTTTGTGTAGTGAGTAACCCTACTCTCACCATTAATGTGAGTATTACTGGAATTTGAAATGCAGTGCCAAAAGCAAACATAAATTGGAGAACGAGGTCTAAATATTCGCTAACTGATGGCATAAACTCTATTGGTATACCGAAAGATTTCCCACTATGTTCAAAAGTGATGAAAAACTTCCAGGCTAAAGGAAATATATAGTAATAGACTACAGTAGCTCCCGTTACAAATAAAACCGGTGTTGCAATCAAGTATGGCAACACCACTGCCCTTTCACTTTTATATAACCCAGGTGCTAAGAACATATAAAATTGCCATGCAAACACAGGAAAAGAAAACAAAAGTGCGCTCATTATTGCAACTTGGAGATACACAAAAAATGCCTCTGTTAAGTCTGTGTAAATTAAAGAAAAACCTTCGCTACCTTTTGTTGCTTCTATTAAAGGTGCGAGTAAAAAACGGTATATATTTTCCTTAAAGTAATAACAAAAACCAAAAGCAACGCAAAAAAATAGAAAGCAAAAGATAACTCTTTTTCTGAGTTCCGCAAAGTGCTCATAAAATGAGGCGTATTTGCTTGAGTTCCAGTTCATACTTTACTATAGCTCAATAATGCTATGTCTAACATTCTCAGCGAAAAAGCCCACTCATTGTCATACCACGCTGCAACCCTGCATATATCACCTGTAACATATGTACCAGTTAAATCCACAATTGCACTATAAGGGTTATGCACAAAATCTATTGAGACTAAAGGTTCCTCGCATATAGAAAGTACATTTGACATTGGATAACCCTCTGTCATCCTAGTACCCTCTGATGTCATCCGAGTAGCTGACACTGGGATCCAGAAATTAGATTCCAGCGTCACGCGCTGGAATGACGTAGAGGAGAGAGCTGCATCCTTAAACATTTCATTGATTTCTTTAACGGTCGCTTTCTTATCAGTCGTAAATGTAAAATCAACCATAGAAACATTGCTAACCGGAACTCTGACGGCAGTGCCATCTAGCTTGCCCTTTAATTCAGGAATTATAGAACCAATTGTTTTTGCTGCCCCGGTTGTAGTTGGCACCATAGATAATCCGCAAGCCCTTGCTCTACGCAAATCTTTATGATTACCATCAAGAACATTTTGATCATTCGTGTAGGCATGTATAGTAGTCATAAAACCGCTTTTTATACCTAAACTGGAGTGTAGGACTTTCACAATCGGAGCAAGGCAATTTGTAGTGCAAGAACCTGCTGATATCACTTTATGCTCTTTTTCGAGCATATCGTCATTCACACCATAAACTATAGTGACATCAGCATCCGGAACTGGAGCAGAGACAATTACTTTCTCTGCATTGTGCCTTATTGCTTCTTCACGTTTATTGAATGCACCAGTACATTCAAGTATTACATCAACATTCCAAGGAATATTTTCAGGATTCCGTTCTCTATATAAAGAAAACTTTTTGCCATTTATAGAAATCCAATTTTGAGACTCATTAAAATCAATATCACCACTGAATTTGCCATGAACAGAATCATATTTAATCAAATGTGCATGCTGCTTTGCACTGAGCGATCCATTGACAGCTACAACTTCTATTTGTTTGCTATATTCTTCTATTTCGAAAATAGCACGCAATACGCCTCTGCCTATTCTACCCAGACCATTAATTCCTACACGAATCGTCATCTCTTCATTCAAAAAATTTAATTATAGAGGATATCACTTGATATTTCATTTTATTCTTTTGCTTTTCTATCGATATGAACATTATAGCAAGGAGACAGGGCTAAAAACTTGCTTGACAAACTCCGCCAGCCCCCTTATCATGAAACTGAAGCTATTGTATTTGCTTTCACCAATCTGCAGATTAAAAGGTAAGGATTACTTAATGTATCGGCGTCTTATGT
>NZ_JAPQLN010000111.1:61658-91644 GCF_028981745.1 Wolbachia endosymbiont of Drosophila tristis
TTAATGCTAAAACTACTTCTAGTGGTACTACATCACTTCATGTTGCAGCTAAAGGTGGCTCCTTGGAAGTTGTAAAATCTTTATTAAAACATGGTGCAATTTATAACATCAAGAATAAAGAAGGTAAAGCACCACTTGATCTTTCTCGAGACCAGAATATTACTAACCTATTGAAATTAGTAGAAGAGCTATTTGAAAATGCAAAAAATGGTAATGTTGAAATTATCAGTAAGCTGAGAGCAATAAAACCCGATGAGCGCGTAGCTGTAACAAATGCTCGTGATGATCAAGGCAAGTCATTAGTCCAGGTTGCAGTAATCAATAAACACTCAAACCTTGCAAGTAGATTATTAGAAATATTAAAAAGTCCAGATCAGAGTTTACAAGATGTCAGCGTAGAAAATCGAGTAAAGAGTTTGAAGTTATAGCTCTCTTAAATGAAACTCTAATGAGGGTGCCAAGATCTAGATCATTTAGAAAATTATAGTGGGCTTTACATCTTATTAATTATAAATTAACTTACTATCTAATCAATCCCTAAGCCATGTATGAGTAACATTTTGATAATATTAGCAGCAGGAAAGAGCAGTAGAATGAATTCTGAATATTCAAAAGCGTTGCACCAAGTGGGAAATCTTACTCTTTTAGAGCATATAATTTCTAATGCAAAATCGCTGAGTCTAAAAAGCTTATCAATTGTTGTTAACAACTCCCTTCTAAAAGATTTAGAAAAGTTTGATACCCTAAAAAGTATAATCGATCAATACAATATAAAACTAATAATTCAAGAAGATATTACAGGTACTGGCACTGCAGTTAAAATTGCTCTAGAAAATCTGGAGGAGTTATCTGATCAAGACATAGTTTTAATACAGTATGGAGACACTCCCTTTATATCTAGTGATACAGTTATGAAAATGACTGATTGTTTAAAGTATAATAATTTAGTTCTTCTTGGATTCAATAGTCAAGATGAACAATATGGAAGATTAGTAATTGATAATTACGGCAATGTTCAAAAAATCCTAAAAAATGGAGATAAAATGCTTCTTGCAAACTCTGGAATAATAGTTTCATATGCTAAAGATCTTTTTACCTTAGTAAAAGAAATAAAATTTAATAATTCGACCAATGAATATTGTCTTAATGATATAGTACCCATTGCAGCAAACAATAACTTGAGTGTAGGTTATGTAGTTTCTGATGAAAGAGAAGCAATGGGAGTAAATAATAAAGAGGATTTGATTAAAGCCGAACACTATTTTCAAAAAAAAAGGCGGCCAACTTTTCTTTCATAACTACATTTTCTTATTCATTAATTTAAGTTGACATTTGTTTTATACTGGTTTTATAATACCTTTTGATTCTTACTTGTAAGATAATTGGTACGACAAATTTTCCTAGTTGTAGTGAGAGGGTATACATGGGGATATTAATAACAGGTGCTGCAGGTTTGATAGGGTCAACCTTGGTGAAAAAGTTAGAAAACCAGGGCCATGAAGTAATAAGCTGTGATATTAGGTTTCACAACAATCCACTCAGTTTTTTTTCAGAAGATATAGTACCACTACTTGCTAAGTGTACAGGAATTATTCATCTGGCTGCAATTTCTCGAGTTATACATGGTGAACTTTATCCTGAACTGTGTAGAAAAATTAATGTTGATGGTACAATGCAGTTTTTAGGGTTATGTAAGTCACTTTCAAATAAACCATGGTTTATATATGCAAGTAGTAGGGAAGTCTATGGAGAGCAGAAGGAACTGCCAGTTACAGAATCTGCTAGTATCGATCCAATAAATAATTATGCAAAAGGTAAAGCATTTATTGAGGAACAAATAACAAGTTCAAAAGATTTTAATGTAGCAATATTACGCTTTTCAAATGTATACGGTGGTTTACTAGATCATAACAGTAGAGTAATTCCTGCACTCTGTATTAATGCATTAAGAGGTGATCCAATTAAAATAGAAGGTAAAGAATGTGTTTTTGATTTTACCTATTTGGATGATGTTATAGAGGGTATATGCTTAACTGTTAAATATTTACAAAGCGAAAAATCTTCTCTTCCTGCTATTCATCTTACTACTAATAGCCCATGTACTTTAGAAAACTTAGCAAAAACAATATTAAAAGTCACGAAAAGTGATTCTAGAATTGATTTTTATCCTCCAAGAAATTTTGATGTAACTAAGTTCCATGGTGATTTTACTAGAGCTAAAGAGCTACTTGGTTGGTCTCCAAAACATTCATTAGAAGTAGGATTAAGTAAATTTATAAAAAGTCTACAAAACAATACACAACAATATCCTAACAATATAGATATGGTAATATATGAAAATATTAAAAGTTATTCATGGTTACCCTCCTTATTATAGTGCTGGTTCAGAGGTTTATAGCCAAACTCTTGCTCATGAACTAGCAAATAACAATGAGGTACAAGTATTTACTAGGTATGAAAATAGCTTTTTACCTGATTTTTATTACACTACAGTCCTAGATCGTAGTGATTCCAGAATCTTACTGCATTTAATTAATATACCCATAGCTAAATATCGTTACAAATTTATCAATGAAGAAGTAGATATACAATTTAAAAGAGTAATAGATAACTTTCAGCCAGATCTTATACATTTTGGTCATCTTAATCATCTATCAATTACTTTACCAGAAATTGCTTTTAAAGAAAATATACCTACAATTTTTACGCTACATGACTTTTGGTTAATGTGTCCAAGAGGAAGGTTTATTCAACGCAATTCTGAAGATTTGTTACGGCTTTGTGATGGACAAAAGGATCAAAAATGTGCAACCCAATGTTACAAAGGATATTTTACAGGAGATAAAGAATTCCTGAATTTAGACATAAATTATTGGGAACAATGGGTTGCAACTAGAATGAAGCACACAAGGAAAATAATAGACTATATAGATTACTTTATTTCCCCATCGAAATTCTTGATGGACAAATTTACTCAGGATTTTAATGTTCCGATAAACAAAATTTCTTATCTTGATTATGGTTTTGATCTCAATCGTCTTAAGAATAGAAATAGAGCACAAGAAAAAGAGTTTATTTTCGGTTATATTGGTACTCATACTCCCGAAAAAGGTATTGATCTATTATTGAAAGCTTTTTCTCACTTATCATCTAAAGTAAAACTTAGAATTTGGGGAGCAGCAAGAGAAGAAACTAAAGCCTTAAAAGCGATTGCCAATCAGTTTTCACCTGTTGTTAAAGAAAGAATAGAGTGGATGGGAAGTTATGATAATAAGAATATAGTTACTGACGTATTTAATAAAGTTGATGCAATAGTCGTTCCTTCAATTTGGGGTGAAAATTCACCGTTAGTAATACATGAAGCACAGCAACTTAGAATACCAGTTATAACAGCCGATTATGGTGGCATGGCAGAATATGTAAGAGATGGACTATTGTTTAAGCACAGAGATGCAAGTAGTTTATCAGAAAAAATGCAAGTCCTATCTACAAATCAGGAGTTATACAATAAACTTACCCAAAAAGGCTATCCTTATACTAAAAATGGAAATATACCTTCTATAAGTGAGCATACTGAAAAACTTAACAAGATTTACCGTAATGCTATTGAAAAGAAAGGCAAATCAGTAGCTGTTAAACCCGGTCCTTGGAGAATTACTTTTGATACTAATCCAGATTACTGTAATTTTGCTTGTATAATGTGCGAATGTTTTTCACCATACAGCAAAGTTAAAGAAGAAAAGAAATCTAAAGGAATAAAACCTAAGATACTGTCGATAGAAACTATCAGAAAAGTAATTAAGGAAGCAGCTGGCACACCTTTAAGGGAAATCATTCCTTCTACTATGGGTGAGCCTTTAATGTATAAAAGCTTTGATGAAATAATCAATTTGTGCCATGAGTTCAGCCTTAAGCTTAACCTCACAACCAATGGTTCTTTTCCTATTAAAGGAGCTAGAAAATGGGCTGAACTATTGGTACCAATTTTATCTGATGTTAAGATTTCCTGGAATGGGGCAACTAAAGAAACTCATGAAAGAATCATGAAAGGTTCAAAATGGGAAGTAGTGACAGAAAATTTAAAAACTTTCCTTGAAGTTAGAGATAAATACTTTAGCGATACAGGTGAAAGGTGTACCGTTACTTTACAATTAACATTTTTGGAAAGTAATTTACATGAACTCTATGACATAGTTAAGATGGCCATAAAAAACGGCATAGATAGAGTTAAAGGACATCATCTTTGGGCACATTTTGAGGAAATTAAGGATCTATCTATGAGAAGAGATGAGTTAGCAATTAGTAGATGGAATACAGAGGTGAGAAGGTTATATGAGCTTAGAGATAATATGCTATTACCAAATGGTAAAAAGATAAAATTAGAAAATTTTACAATTCTTTCTCAAGAAGGTATTAAGGATTTGGCTCCAGGTGGTCAATGCCCATTTTTAGGTAAAGAAGCATGGATAAACAATGAAGGAAAGTTTAGTCCTTGCTGTGCCCCAGATGAACTCCGTAAGACATTAGGAAATTTTGGTAATGTTAATGAGGTTAAACTCGAGGAAATATGGCAGAGTAGTGAGTACCTAAGCTTACAAAAGAATTATTTAAATTACAAATTATGCAAAACATGCAACATGAGAAAACCTTTGATCAATTAATCAAAGATAATCTTAGATCTATTAAAATTTCACCGTGTGAGAGGTTTCACGAGTTGCTAGGAAATCCTTTGTATGAAAATAGGTTTATAAAGGTTGGTAAATTTCATGAGCCCGGTCTTGCACCGGTTTATGATCAGACAGGCGCTTATCATATCAATGTGAGAGGAGAAGCAGTTTATCATCATAGATTTCTAAAAACTTTTGGATTCTACTTTAATAGAGCGGCCGTAGAAGATGATACAGGGTGTTACCATATTGATTCATCTGGATGTAGAGTATACAAACAGTCGTATCAATGGATTGGAAATTATCAGGAAGATGCTTGTGTAGTTAGAAGACATGATAAATGTTTTCATATTAATTTAAATGGCAACAGGATTTATCAAGAGGAATATGATTATGTTGGAGATTTTAAGGATGGTATCGCTGTAGTCTATAAGGATGGCAAAGCTACACATATTAATCATCATGGAAAGTTAGTACATAATAAATGGTATAAAAAACTTAATGTTTTTCATAAAGGGTATTCTATTGCAGAAGATCAACATGGTTGGTTTCATATAGATATTAATGGTGATCCTGTTTACCAGCAGAGATTTAAAATGGTAGAAGCATTCTATAATGGGATGGCAAAAGTTGAAACTTTTGAAGGTGTGTTAGGACAAATCGATATTACCGGAAATGTAAAGTTTAATATTTTTGATTTAGGTAAAGAATCTCAAGTGCATAGGATTTCTGCAGAACTTTCAGCCTTTTGGAAAACGTACCTAACAAACGTTGCTATTGAACTTGATTTGTTAAATATTTTACCTGCAACTATGCCAGTTTTATCTAAAAAGTTAAACATTATCGTACCAAATCTAGAAAGGCTGTTAAGGGCGTTGTGGGAAATAGGGTTTATTGATTACGATAAGGACAAGGACTTATGGCAACTATCATCAAAAGGTAAGTGTTTTAAGGAAATACCATTTTTGCCAAAAGCAGCAACGATGTGGGCAAGAGTTGCCGCTGAAAAGAATTGGTTAAAGATTGCCGATATACTAAAACAGGAGTCAATCTCTTCATTTGAATCTTTTAAGGAAAGAGAAGCATCAGAAGATAAGAAAATAGCGTTTTACCAAGCATTGCTAGGATATTCTAGATTTGATACTAAAGAGTTTAATTCTAGGATTAATATAGATGGTGCTAAGAATATATTGCTATTTGGTGTACACTCTTTATTTCTTGCTTATTCTGATATACACAATAAAGGTTCTATAGGCCTATATAACGAACATAAAGTACCAAGACAGTTAGTAGAAAATTTAAAAGTCAAACTTATAACTCAGGAAGAACTATCAGTTACAAATTATGAATTAGGTGTCTTTTGCCGCTTTTTACAGCACTATGATGATGATAAAGTATTATCTTATTTAAAATTGGTCAAAGGAATATCTCGTATTTTATTGATAGAAACTATTTTAGATTACCGCTCTCCAACTGGAGGCTCTGTAGATATTAATGTAATGGTTGAAACAGGAGGTAAACTAAGAACATTAAGCGATTGGGAAAAAATACTCAAACAAGTAAAAGGATTCAAAATTTCTTCTGTTGTACCTTTAACAGATTACTTATCAGTCATTGATGTCAGGTGTTAATCATATGGAAATACTACAAAAAAATGGTTTTTTTATTATCAAAAATCTGGTTCCTTTAAAGCTAATAACTCAGTCTTTAAGTGATATAACAAATAAGATATCAGAGCTATCCCAAGAACTAAGTGTTTCAACTTCTGACTACTTAAACTGTACCGGTAGATGGGGCACGTCATCTCGAGTAACTAGAATTATCTCTCAAGCATTAGATAAAATTATTAAAAATTACCTTGAAAAGTCACTTCAGTGTCAGATACTGCAGAAAAAATCAAATGTTATATGTAAAACTGCTGATTTAATAGATGCAGTTCCCTTCCATCAAGACATCTCCTATAGTTTCAATGATCCTTACCACTTTTCTGTTTGGTTAGCTTTGAATAATGTAAGTGAAACTTCAGGTGCACTGCAAATTATAGAAAACAGTCATAAATGGGAAATACAGCCTTTAGTTGATTTTTGGTACCCATATTTTTTTGATCAGTACTCAAATAATCGGGAAAATTACAAAATTAAGTCATTACCTATTTCAGCAGGAGATGCAATAGTTTTTGATTCACGGTTATGGCATGGTAGTGATAAGAATACAGATGCTAAAGATAGATTTGCTTATGTAACAAGGTGGATTATAAAAGATCAAGATCTTCCCTATGTGCCAAAACCTCAGCCTTCAGTTTTTGGTATACTCAATTGTGGTGAGTTAACAGAATCTGTACTGAGAGAATGCTTGTCATTGTTTGGCTACCAGGAAAGTGTAAAAGCAAAAAACATGGAAGAACTTATCAAGAGCTGGTTAGCCTTTATTACAGACACAACTACAAATATTTCTGAGATCGACACTACTGAGGCTAAGCGAGATTTATATAAGCTACTTATTCTGAATCGAGCATCAGCACTACATGATGCTGGAGACATCTCAGGAAAAATATACAAAAATTTATGGTTTTCACTACTTGTATTTCTCAATAAAAAAGTCAACGTAGTGGAGCTAGCATTATAAATGAACAGAAGTAGAGTTGATAGCTTCAAATGTGTATTGATGTTCATCTTGAATATAGTATCTAAATTCAAACTTAATGTACTTATAATGTCTTTAGTTGCCCTGGTGGTAGCTGTTGATTTGTCTTTTAGAAAGTATTTAGTAAAAAATATTCTAGATACAGCTGTAAAATATCAGGAAGGTAATGTAATTGAAAATCTTTTATTACCTGTAAGCGCTTATCTTGGCATGGCATTACTTATCACTACTGCTTTTAGATTCTATGGCTATTTTGTTGACATTCGAATGTTTACCTTAATGCGTCAAAAAATAGCTGATATATCTTTTTGTAGGCTACTCCAACAAGACCATTCCTATTATCAGAACAATTTATCTGGAAGCTTAGTACATAAGGTCAGTAGCTTAATGGATAGTGTGATAGAGTTAATAAGATTGCTTATAGATTGTTTTTTCGGTTACAGTATAGCATTAGTCTTAGCTATTTATACCTTATCATTAGTAAACATAAAGTTTGCAATCGCTACATTCACTTGGGTAAGCATTTTTATTTTAGTCTCGATTTTCAGCTTTCGTGTACTTACTGAACTAGCTGATAATTACTCTAAACAAAATTCAAAAGTAATAGCTAGTATAGCAGATAGTATTTTAAATGTTATATCAGTAAGGTTATTTTCTCAGCAAGCACATGAGAGACACAAATTTTTTCAAATATGCAAGAAAAGAACTATTGCAGAGAGAAAATTACAATGGGCATACTTTTGTCTTTGGTTTATATATGGCTATTCATTCGATATACTCCAAGCAGTAAACTTGTATTTTTTAATTCATGATTATCAATTGAACAAGATCGCAATAGGAGATATTGCTCTTGTACTTGGAATTAATATATCGATTATAGAGTTTCTTAACCATCTAACTAGGAATCTTACCCAATTTTCTACTCATTTCGGCAAAGTTTCAGATGCATTGCCAATCTTGACTACTGTACCAGAAATTCAAGATAAGGAAAATGCTAAAGAATTAAATTTATTAAGTGGAAGAATAACGTTTAATAATGTTTCTTTTTCTTATGAAGGCCAGGAGCCATTATTTCAAGATTTTTCAGTTACCATTAATCCTTGCGAAAAGGTAGGTCTAGTTGGTTATTCTGGAGGTGGTAAATCTACTTTTATAAACTTAATCCTAAGGCTATTTGATGTTAAAAAAGGTAATATACAGATTGATAATCAAATAGTATCAGAAGTTACACAGAGTTCTTTGAGGCAACAAATATCTGTAATACCTCAAGACCCATTGTTATTTCATGATACTATTTTAGCAAACATCATATATGGTAGACTTCAATCTACTATCGAAGAAATAATGAGAGCTGCAAAGCTGGCTGGTATTCACGATTTCATTATGACTCTACCAGATCAATATGGAACTACAGTCGGAGAAAAAGGCATCAAGCTATCTGGAGGAGAAAGACAAAGAATAATAATAGCAAGGGCATTTTTAAAAAACGCTCCAATATTATTTCTCGATGAACCAACTAGTCAGTTAGATTCTATAACAGAAAAAACAATTCAAATGAGTTTATTCAAATTGATGAAAAATAAAACTACGATTACTATAGCACACCGTATTTCTACACTTTTACACATGGACCGAATTCTAGTATTTAACAAAGGAAAAATTGTCCAAGATGGTAAACACGCTGAATTAGTTTCTAAGCAAGGTCTTTACAAGGAACTTTGGAATGCTCAAATTGGTTGTTTGAATGGCAAAAAATAAGATGGAAAAAATTATTGATCTGAGAAGTGACACTACAACTCTGCAGAGCTCCAACGTTATACATGCAATAAGTAATGCAACTGTTGGAGATTTTGCTTATGGTGAAGACAAAAGCTGTAATGACTTATCAGAATATTGCAAACAATTATTCAAAGTAGAAGAAGCATTATTTGCAACCAGCGGTATGCTTGCAAATAGATTAGCCATTGCCAGTCAAACAAGTCCTGGTGATGAACTAATAACTCATTATAATTATCACGTTAATTTTTTCGATAGCGCAGGCAATGCAAAAGTAAATAATATCGTATTTAATTGTATTAGAAATAATAGCGGAATCTTAGATGTTGCTGAAGTAGAATATGCTATTAATTCTAAGCCAAGGTACAAAATTTTTGCTCAGGTGAGTCTTGTTTCTATAGAAAATAGTATAAACGGGTTTAATGGTAAAATTTATCCTTTTGAAAAACAAGTCGAGTTATATCACTTTTTAAAAGCTCACAATGTAAATCTTCATTTAGACGGTGCAAGAATATTTAATGCTCATGTCGAAACAAATATTGCTTTAGCAGATTATGCTAAATATGTGGATACAATGAGCTTTTCTTTTACCAAAGGACTTGGAGCTCCTTTTGGTTCAATGCTTATGGGTAAAAGAGAGATAATTGAAAGGGCTAAAAAGCTACAGGTTTGGCTAGGTAGTGGTTATCATCAGATAGGGTATTGTGCTAATGCAGCAAAGTATGTACTACAGAACAATATTTCTAGGCTTAAAGAAGACAATAAACTCGCCAAACTGTTTGCAGACAAGATTAAGGAAATTCCACACATAAAACTGGTACTACCTTATCCAGAAACTAATATAGTAAGCTTTAGTATAAAAGCACTAAATGTAACTAATGAGGTTTTCTTGAGTAAGTGCCAAGCTTATGGTTTATTGCTTTTTCCTTGGCTCGAGTCTCATATAAGAGCAGTTACCCATCTTGGCACAAAGGAAACAGACATCATGAAAGCTGCTGAAATTATAAAGGAGGTTGTGTTAAATTTAATATGAGAGTAAAAATAGATTTCTTTAGCGATTCAAACACTGACCCTTCAGCTAAAATGAGGGAAGCGATGGCTAAAGCAAAAGTTGGAAACGAAGCTGCATGTGAAGATCCAACTGTGAACGAATTAGTGGCAACCGCATGTAAAATATTAGGTAAACCTGCAGGAATCTTTTTGATTTCAGGAACGATGTCCAATGTAATTGCTTATAAAGTACACATTCAAAGACCTGGTGATTACTTGCTGCTTGATGAAACTTCACATCCGCTCATAGTACAATCTGGCTTGATCGCAGCCCAGGCACATGCCACTCCTTTGCCCATCAAAGGTACGAGAGGAATATTTACTGGAGAACAAATTGTTGAGTTTATTACTCGTCCTAGTTTAAGAAATATTCCGAGAGTTGGGCTTGTTTCTATCGAACAAACGACAAATTTTGGTGGTGGAGCTGTGTGGCCTTTAGAATATATTCAAGAGATCTCAAGTCTCTGCAAAGAGAATGACGTATTCACTCATTTAGATGGAGCAAGACTGTTCAACGCTTGTGCTCATACTAAAATATCTCCAAAGGAGTATGCAAGTTATTTTGATTCGGTATTCATTGATTTTAGTAAAGGATTAGGTGCTCCAATGGGCGCAGTATTGCTTGGAAGTGAAGAGTTTATTGAAAAAGCTTGGTACTATAAGTTTCAAATTGGCGGAGGTATGCACCAAGCTGGCATTATTTCAGCTGCATGTTTATATGCTCTACGTAATAATGTAAATTCTTTAGAAGAAGATCATAAAAAAATGCAGCACCTTATAGAAGGCCTAGACTCCATAGATCAAGTTATAATTGATATCGACCTGTATAAAACTAATATAGCGTATTTTTCATTACGTACTAATTGTATATCTACTCAAGAATTAATAAACGTACTAATGACAAATTATGGAATTAGAATGGCTAACATCAAAGGTAAAATCAGAGCTATAACACATAGAGATATAAGCTATGAAGATATTAATACTACTGTATCTGCTATAAGAAAGATACTAAGTAAGTAATTTTCTGCACTAATTGTTTGCAAACTTCTTGTCAAACAATATTATACCAATATAGTATTATGCTAGCATCTGCATAGAGCTATTTGGGAATAGGTGTGAACTTTGTCTTCTTTCAATATTTACTATTCTTCTGTGGATATATGCTGCTTTATTTATCAAGACAAAGTATACCAATTGCTCTACCACTGTTAATAGATACTGACCATGTAAAATTAAGCTATTTTTTTGCCTGCTTTTCTTTTTTTTATGGAGTATCAAAATTTGTTAATGGAATAATCATGGACTCCAAAAATAATCCATTATTTATGTTTGGGCTATGCAATATTGCAACTGGATTATTAACCATTGGTATAACTTTATCATATAATAATCTAACTTTATTACTGTTAACATTAATATTATTAGCTTGGACACAAGGGTTAGGTTGGCCAGCTATTACCAAGTTTATGGTTACAAACTCTAGCATCTCTTCAATTGCATCATCATGGGGAGTTATGAGCGCATCTCAGCAACTTGGTTCTTGTATTACTTTAATTGTATTACCAAGTATAATTAAAATATATGATGCAAAAAGTGCATTTTTGTACTCTGGTTTCTTATGCTTACTTTTTGGAATTTATATAATATTAAAGGCATATTACAAAGAAAGTGCCAACTTTACTACCTATTATAAGGTGCAGAAATCTCAAATAGGTATCAAGGTAACAAGTTCCATATGGTTTCTATGTTGTGCTACTTTTTGTGCTTATATTATAAAAATGGGAATCTTCTTTTGGTTTCCTATAATTTTAAAGAATAAATTACAAATTTCTCTTGTACAATCCTCACTAATAACAGGCGTATATGATTTAGGTGGAATCCTTGGAACTTTAATAACAGGAAGAATTAGTGATATGTACTTCTTTCAAAATAGAAGCTTGCTGGCATCACTTTATATGTTGGGTATAGCACTCACTTTTATTGCAATGAACTTTGGTCAAAACATAATTCTTATGAACCTTGGTGCAATCTTATCAGGATTCTTTATATTTGGAGTGCAAGTACTGACAGGTGTTATAGCTGTAGAAATTGCTCCACAAAATAATGTATGTGCAATTGTAAGCTTAACAGGATTATTTGGGTATATTGCAAGTTCAATATTTTCATGCGTGCTCTTAGGAGTACTTGTTAAGCACTGTGGTAACAGTATTATGTTTTCATTTTTTTCCATTTGCTCTGTTGTTGCACTCGTTTGCTTTTCCATACTATCAAGCAAAGATCTAAAAAAACTAAGTAAAGCGGTGTAAAAAAAATTTCTCAACAGTTAAACTTTGTAGATAGATTTTTTACCCAAGGAATAAACATGGTAACCATATCTTAGTAATAGCTCGCTATCTAATAAATTACGGAAATCAAAAACATTAGGTGCAGCCATAATACTCTTTAAACTTGCAAAATCTTGATTTTTAAATTCTTTCCACTCCGTTAACAATAACAAGGCTTCCGCGTCCCTTGCAGCCCCTATAGCATTGTCCGCGTATTCTATATCCTTTAGAACTTGCCTAGCATTATCCATCCCCATTGGGTCATATGCAGTAATTTTAGCCTTGTTATTCACTAACAATTGTGCAATATCTATAGCTGGGCTATTTCTTACATCATCAGTACCAGACTTAAAAGTTAGCCCCCATATTGCTATTTTTTTATTTTGGACTCCATTTAATACATATTCTACCTTTTTAGCAATGTTTGTTATATGATTATAGTTAGATTCTTTAACTGAATTTAAAATTTGTAGCTTAACATTGTGGTCTTCAGCAAGCCTTAATAAAGCTGACAAATCCTTAGGAAAACATGATCCTCCAAATCCTGGACCAGCTTTGAGAAATTCCTTACCTATTCTATGGTCCATTCCCATACTGTTAGATAAAAGGTCAATGTCTGCTCCTAATAGCTCACATAAACCTGCCATCTCATTGATAAAAGCAACCTTTGTTGCTAGAAAGGCATTAGAAGCATATTTAATCATTTCAGCAGTAACTGTATCAGTGACTATTAACGGAATATTCTTATCTATAAATGATCTATATATAACTTCTAGTTTTGCCCTAGCTAGCTTAGTTTTTACTCCTATTATTATCCTATCTGGGTATAAAAAATCTGATACTGCAGAGCCTTGCTTGAGAAACTCTGGATTAACTCCTAAATCAAAGTTATAGCCCTTATTAGATAAATAATTATGTATATTTTCTGCAGTACCAGGAGGAACAGTTGACTTTATCACTATTAAGCAATCTTGATTAACTCTCTCAGAAACTTCACTTACTGCATTATATACATTCTTTAAATTTGCATTTCCTAGGGAGTCTGATGGAGTATCTACAGTTATAAATACTACTTCTGTATTGGGATTTATTTGAAAATACGAATCGAAAAATCTTATCCTTTGTGACTTTATATTATTCTCTAAATAATCTGCTAATCCAGGTTCATATAGAGGAATTTTCCCTGATTTCAAAAGTTCAATCTTCTCAGTATTTATGTCAATGCAATCAACTTTATGGCCCTGCTCAGATAACATTGTACCAGATACTAATCCTACATACCCTACTCCTATAATAGTTATGTGCATTTTATTATCACCTTAAAAATATAGCTTAGCATCTAAAATAAATACCATTAACAATTATAAACTTTTGTTGTTACATTATTTTTCTTAATTGCCTTACCTTCCGAATAAGCTATAAATAAGGTTGATGGTATTAATATCAAAGTACCATATAAAGCACTTTTATCAGGTAATTCATTAAATATAACGTATGTTACTATTGCAGAAATTATTAGCTCTATGTATCTATACGGTGCAAGTGCAGTAGCATCAGTAAGAGCAAAAGCTTTTAACATGAAGAACAGAATTAGGTTTGAACTTATTCCTAAAATCAGCAGTAATACTAACTCCAACAAGGAAGGCATATGCCAATAAAATAACAAAGGTGGAGTAGAAAAAATAGTTGTCGTTAGAGCTGAATAAAATAACATACTTATTACTGACTCTTTTATTACAAGTTTCTTATTAAGTATGTCTAATATAGCAAAGATTAATGCAGATACAATAGAAATAAGAATTTTAGGATTAAAATCTTCACTATGAGCTTTGGTAGTAATAGCAATACCAACAAAGCCAATAACAGTTACTATCCATCTTTGCCAAATTATATTTTCGTTTAGCAAAGGGATTGCAAGAAGTATAACAAATAATGGTATAGAAAAACTTATAATCGTTGCAGTTACTATGGGGAAAACAGTCAACCCGTAAGTCCATAAGGTCATTCCACAAAACAACAACCCACCCCTGGTTATTTGAGTAGATATTTGACTTGTTTTAAAAGTTTCTATTCCATAGTAAAACATAAAAGGTACAAGGGTAATAGTGGTAAACAGAAAGCGGAAAAAAATTATTTCAAAACTCTGAAGATGTAAACTTAGATATTTTGATATAGTATCATTAGCTACACTACTAAGTAAGCTAAGTATAAACCAGATAACCCCAAACAAATAAGCTCTCAATCTGTAATCCATAAAGCTTCTGATTTAATAGATACGATGTACTCATATAATTTTACTACAAAACTAATAATATAAAAGTTTTCTGATGTACGTCCCCAGAATGTGATCGTAAGGGTTCATTATAAATAATTCGGGAAATTTCGTCTCTTTAGACATATTAAGAGCTATGTAACAAACGTTTATATTTGTGAGTAATAGTAAGGCTCAAGGTAAGGAAAATGCTAGTGAGGTAAAGTAGAATAACGTTGATTTGATAATTTAAGCTCATTCCCTCTTGCTACATCTCTCTTTAAATATCTCCTCTTTTGCAGCAGGTCTATAGAATTATACAGAGTATTTTATCTTCCAATACAGGCAATCTTGACGTTCTTCCATGGCATTTCTTCTGTTCTTGAACTTTTTCCCACTCTGGGCGCACTTTTTCTACAATCTTTTCGAATTCTTCTATTTTCAAACCTGTTACATCTCGAAAATTTCTCGGATGTTCTTTTAGATTATGGTAGTTTAAGCTCATCTTCCCTCTCTATTCTCTTGCTATACCTCCCTATTTTATAACCATTCCCACTCTTTTGCAGCAGGTTTAAAGAAATACTAAAGGCAAAAGATACGCTTGCGTAGTTCGAAAGCTTTCTATAGGATAAGTCTCACCTGATTTACAAATAGAATTGTTATGTTAGATGTTTGCTATTTATTCTTAAGCTCATTTTAACAGCATTTTGCTTTTTTTAGTATGTAGGGGTTTTCTAGGAATTATCCTATTGAATTCTATGATATTATTTTTTGTAACATTGTTATACATATCATGACAGTGAAGCTATTGTATTTGCTTTCGCCAATCTGCAGATTAAAAGGTAAGGATTACTTAATGTATCGGCGTCTTATGTTTAATTTTTTGCAGTATATAGATACTGTATGTCTTTACAAAACTTCATCTACATCTAGATTTTTATCTAAATAAGCTGAACGCGCTTACAAAGCGTTACAAGACATCAAAAAATGCCAATACTCGACAAAGATAGTAAAAGACTAGCTAACTCTGGGATTCTTTGTCTTTTTTTCTGCTTGGTAAATTTCTTAAACATTTGCAGCGTAGGTTAGTTGCAATTAAAAGCAGCTGAATTTCGCTTGTCAAGCGTTTAAAACATAAAAAACGCCAATATTTTAAAGCGGATAATAACCACGGGGCTTCTTTTGCCTTTTTTTTCATTTGGTAAATTTCTTAATATTTATAGCTAAACGACAATCGTCATCCCGCTGCTTGTTAGCGGGATCTAGAGATACCGCGAATGAATCGCGGTATGACGGTTCGTGGCGGCATGACAATAAGCTCGTCATCCCGCTACGTGTTAGTGGCTGAGATACTGCGGCGGTATGACGTAGGATTGCTGTCATCCCGCTACTTGTTAGCGCCGCGGCGGCATGACGTCTTAACTATAGAAAACTTGTATAGATTTTTTCTACTTCTGTGATATCATAAGCCTGTAATGATAAAATAAGTAAATATGGATAAGTCAGCGTATGAGATCATAGAACATGAGTATGACGTGGTAGTAGTAGGTGCAGGTGGAGCAGGGCTCAGAGCAACGCTTGGGATGGCTGCAACTAATTTTTCAGTTGCCTGCATTTCTAAAATTTTCCCTACACGAAGTCATACAGTTGCAGCACAAGGCGGAATTAGTGCAGCTTTAGGTAATATCGGTGAAGACGATTGGCGCTGGCATGCATATGACACAATAAAAGGTTCAGACTGGCTTGGTGATCAAGATGCAATAGAATATATGTGTAAAAACGCTGCTAAAGCTGTTATTGAACTTGAAAATTTTGGCGTACCTTTTTCTCGCACAGAAGATGGCAAAATATACCAGCGTTCCTTTGGTGGAATGACAACTCACTTTGGTAAAGGAAAATCAGCGCAGCGCACTTGTGCGGCAGCAGATAAGACTGGGCACGCAATCCTTCACACTCTATATCAGCAGTGTCTTAAATTCAACGCTGAATTTTTTGTTGAATACTTTGTGATTGATTTAATTATGGATAGCGAAACATGCTGCGGAGTTCTTGCTTGGTCGCTATGCGACGGCACATTACATAGATTTCGTGCGCATAGAGTGGTGCTAGCAACAGGTGGATATGGACGTGTTTATTTCTCTGCAACAAGTGCGCATACCTGCACAGGTGATGGTAATGGCATGGTAGTAAGGGCTGGATTACCACTTGAAGATATGGAATTTGTACAATTTCATCCAACAGGAATATATGGCTCAGGGTGCTTGATGACAGAAGGATGCCGTGGTGAAGGGGGGTACCTCGTTAATTCTCAGGGCGAGAAGTTTATGGAACGTTACGCACCAAAAGCAAAAGATTTAGCTTCCCGTGATGTGGTAAGTCGCGCAATAACAATTGAAATTAGAGAGGGAAGGGGGGTTGGACCAAAAAAAGATCATATGTATTTAACTATAGCGCATCTTGATCCGGAAGTAATAAAACTCAGATTGCCGGGCATCAGCGAAACCGCAAGAACTTTTGCTGGACTTGATGTCACTAAAGATCCAATACCGGTCATTCCGACTGTTCACTATAACATGGGTGGCATTCCAACCAATTATTATGGAGAAGTGATCACGCTGAAGCAAGGTAAGGAAGAGGTAGTAGATGGACTATTTGCAATTGGAGAAGCTGCGTGTGTCTCTGTGCACGGTGCAAATCGACTTGGCTCTAACTCGCTTCTTGATCTTGTGGTTTTTGGTAGAGCTGCAGCGCTCAGAGCAAAAGAGAAGCTAAAGTCCGGTACACCACATAAAAAATTGCATTCAGACTGCACAGACTGGATAGTAGATAGATTTAATAAAATGCGATTTGCTTCCGGTGGGCTAAAAGTAGCAAAAATACGCGGTGAAATGCAGAACACTATGCAAAAATACGCATCAGTTTTCCGTGTTGCTGAAGTTTTAGAAGAAGGCAAAAAAGCTATAAAAAAGGTAGCAAAAATGATGCCTGATATTTCACTTGAGGATCGCAGTATGATGTGGAACAGTGATTTAGTTGAAGCGCTGGAGCTTGCTAACATGATCCCACAAGCGGTTATTACCATGGAATGCGCAGCTAATCGCGAGGAAAGCAGAGGTGCACATGCTCGTGAAGACTTTCCTGAACGTGATGACAAAAACTGGATGAAGCACACTATAGCGTGGCTTGAAGAAAAGAAAGGGCAAATTAACGTAAAAATTGATTATAAAAAAGTGGCTGAAAAAACTCTGAGCGGTGAGATTGATTTCATAGCGCCAGAGAAGAGGGTTTATTAGTCAGCCCATCTAGCTTATTCATGAATTGACGTAGTATTGATACATCGCTCATTTTAGTAGCTGGGTTTTCTGTATGCTCTGATTGATCTGATGCTCTAGCATTAAGAGCATTTTCTAACTTTAAGTAAATAGGGTAACACATTGCACAAACCGCTATGGTCACCGATAAAGCGGCTGCAGCTATCATGTTTCCTGCTAAAGCACTAAATACTGTTGCAAAAATTAAACCTCCGAGTATCCATTTTACTGGAAGACTTATATTCTTACGAGCATTCTTCTTAGAAAAATGCTCTTCAAGTTCTTCTTGTGTTTCTGGGTCAGGGCTAACACCTGTTATATCTTTGATTCTTTTTGTAGTCTGATAATATTTTTGCTTACGATGCTCTTTAGGTATTGTTATATGGTCACTTTTATTCTCAGCACCATTTTGTAACAATTCTGCACAAAATTCAGCAGTATAATAATGTTTTGTGGGCCTTGATCTAACCCACCTAGAAAAGTCTTTTAACTTACTAGGTATCTTCTCTGTTTGTCTAATTAAAGCAACTTGCGCTGGATATTTATCATCTTTATTTTGAGCGTTTATAGCCTTATGCAATTTTTCTGAAGATATTACTCCTTTTTTTTCAAAATCTAATATTAACTTCAAATATTTGATTTTATATTCTCCTTTAAGTAAAGCAATGTGGTGTAAGGCATTATTTTTATTTGCACCTTCAAGGCTAATGTTCGCCCCCTCTTGCAATAGTTCTTTAAAAAGTTCTTTATCATTATTTTTAATTGCTAAATGTAACGGATAATCACTATTACTATTTGGAGTGTTTACAGTATGTGCCACAATTTCTTTAACTTTTGCTTCTGTCTTGATTTTTATTTCCTGCTTTAGCTCAGCCTTTTTAGCTAATTTCTTTAAAAATTTACAATAGTATTCATTTTGCCCCTTAGACAATTTTTTTAAGCTTTCCTCAGGTAATTCTAACTGATCATGGCTGGCTCCATGCTCTAACAATTTTGTAAGAAACTTAAGTGTGTTATCGTTATCTTGGATTGTGTGAGACTCATGTTTTTCTTTTGTTATCTTGTTAATTAGTGCCACCTGAAGAGGGGTCTGATTTTCACTATTAATGAGTTGTGCTAGATCTTTCTTGGTGACCGTTTTTATTAGAATACCTAGAAACTTGCGTTTCTGTTTCTTTTCCAACGATACGATAAGGTGTAAAATATTGTTTCCTTTTTCATCTTTTATGCTGCTAATATCCGTACAATCTTTTAGATATTTTTCAAATTTCCTGTTATTTCCATTTTTGATCGCTTTTAGTAATAGAGCATTGCTATTTGTTATTTCGTTGCTTTTCTCTACTTCTTGATCTTCATTTGCTGTATTAGGGTTACTGATTGAATGTTTCTCATAATCATCACCAGCATCGCTACTGTAGTCACTTTCAATTCCACTGTCCCTACGATCATTTTGGTTACAATATTTGCTATTATAAGTAATTTCTGAAATTGCTTGCTTTACTCGCTCTTTTGTTTCATTTGATATTTTTTTCGATCGTTCTATTGCTTTATCTAGCACTGGAAGGAAGCATTGGACATAATACCTATAATATTTTTCTTGTTCTCTAAGTGATTCTTCTAATTTAGTTAATACTTCAGGACTAGCATCTTTTTCAAATAACCTTTTACACTTCTTGAGGGTTCCATCTTGACCTCTTGGTTTTTCACGCTTGTGTTCTTCTTTTTTTACCTTTCTCTCTATAATGCCATACAATTGCTCGTCTTTTCTATCCTGCTCTTGCTTTTTATTTTTATCTATGCATTCACCTAATTTATCTGCATTAGTAGTTAGTGCAGTTATATCTATACCCATACTAAAACCTCAATATTAAAAGCTATTTAAGTTGTCAGCACTAAACTAACAACCAAGAAGTTTGACTTTTAAATTGAGCTAAACGTTGTATATGTGATCAAAATATAGGTGGAAAGGCAGAAAATTAATTTCTGTGAGAAAATTTGCCGTCATAGTTAAACCTCACTTGAACAGTTGCTACTATTTTAACCATTTAATCTTAAAAAATAATAAATATAGCTAAACTGTGAAATGTGCTATTGGCTAAAATAGGATAAGAAACTATAGCTGCAAATATCCAAATTGATGTTTTTATCAGTCTTCCAGACTTGGTTTTTCTTTTAGTTTTTTAAGTCTTTCTTTATTTAGTATGGAGCTTGTCTCTTCTACACTTTTATCAATATCATCATTGATTATTACATAATCATATTTATCACGTTTGCTTATCTCTTTTTGAGCTTCGGCTAATCTGCGCTCTATTTCGCTTGCATCATCACTATTACGCTTTTGCAAACGCAACCTAAGCTCTTCCATTGAAGGGGGAAGTATAAAAACACTCACAACTTTTTTTCTCATGAGCTTGAATAAGTGAAATGCTCCTTGCCAGTCTATGCTGAGTAAAACGCTTATTCCACTGCTCAGGTTTTGCTCTATAAAATCTCTTGGTATACCATAAAAATTCTCAAAAACTTTGGCGTATTCAAGCATTTGGCCAGCTTTGCATAACTCGTGAAATTTTTCTTCGGTAACGAAAAAATAGTCTTTTCCATTTATTTCGCCGGGGCGAGGCTTGCGTGTAGTCATAGAAACAGACCTAACTAAATTAGTTGATTGCTCAAGTAATTTTGCTGATATAGTAGTTTTTCCAGCTCCAGAAGGGGAGGATAGAACCAATAATACGCCCTCACTTTTTACGGTCATTTTTCTTTGCATTTTTTAACATGGTGCTTTTTGGATCAGAGTTTAAAAAGCTAGAACCTTCTAAATTAGAATTTGATAAGTTGGTGCCAATGAGAGAAGAGTTATCAAAGACAGTATAGCGCAAATCGGTTTTTTCAAAATTTGCCTTATTCAAATTAACGTTTACAAACTTTGCTCTACTCAATGTTGAATTAGAAAAATCGGCATTTTCTAAATTCATATTCTTAAATTCAAAGTCAGAATAATTTACATTAAATTTTTCACCCTGTGATATTTTCTCTTGCAAATCTCCAATTGAAGTTATAGCATTTTCTAACCCTGCAAGTTTTTTCTGTCCTTGATTGTCAATCAAAATCGAATTATCAAACTTGCAATCTGTTAAATGAACATCAGCAACTGAACTTTTATATATGCTTGAAGAGTGAAAAGACATATCACTAATTGTTGCATTACTCAAATTGCTAAGAAAAAAACTAGTTTTCCTAAAGGCATTAGCGTGAAGCAAAGAAGATCTGAAATCGCTTTCAATAAAATTTGAATTAGTTACTTTTAAATTGGACCAACTCGAATTATCAGCTAATAAATTAAAGAATGTTGAATTTTCTATTTCACTGGAATCAATATTATGGCGAGAAAGTGTACTGTTATAAACTTGAGAGTCTTGGATTTTTATCTTATACATTGAAGTTGTAGAAAGGTCTGAATCTTCTATCTTCACATAGGTGAATAGTGAATGGTCAAAAAATGAGCCATTCATGTTAGAATTTGCAACTTTAGTATTATGAAACTTTCCGTGACGAATGTCAGCATTAGAGACATTAACTTGATGCAGTTCACTAAAACTAAAATCAATATTGGATAAATCAGCATCATGAAGATTTGCTTCAGAAACATATGCATGTTTTATCTTGGAACCATTTAGTATAGATTGAACAAAACTTGAATTATCGTCATTCACATAGGAAATTTGTGTGTTGCTTAAATCAGTTTCGTCGAAGTTACTGTTAATTATGATAGAAGAATTAAGGCAAGCATCGGAAAGATTGCTACCTGTAAAGTCTGATTCTTTTAACTCTGCACCATATATGTTAGCATTTTTTAATGAAGAAAATTGTATCTTTAATTTATATGCATCCACTCCAAAGAAACTTGCATTATCAAGGTTGTTTTTCTGCATAACAGTATCGTTTATTTCACTATCACTAAAATTTACGTGGCTAACATTCGAGTTTGATAAGTTGGAGAAATTCATTTTCACATTCGAGAAATTAGTATGCAAACCAATTACGTTGTGCATACTTACTTTTTTGAGATCGGAACTGATAAAATCAGCATAACTAACATTAGACTGATCAAATACGATATCTGTTAAGTTTGCAGAAACAAATTTTGTAAAACTCAAATTTGTACCTTTTATTTTAATGCCATGTAAATTAGCATTGGAAAAATTAGCACCACGTAAATCAACATCAATGAAAGACACATCGGATAAATCGGTGTTAGAAAAATCGGCACCAATCAGACTTACTCCATCAAAAACAGATTTACTTAGGTACAGTTGGTTAAAATTAGCTCCATTTAAGTTAGAACCAAAACCTTTCTTAAAATCTTCTGGCACGCCCTCTTTGTGGCACTGCACCAAAAATTCAGCAAAGTCTTTTTTACTGTAAGATACGTATTTTGCATCACGCAAAGCGTTTAAAAAATCACTAATCTGATTTTTTTCATCATTTGTTTCGTTTCCATAACATAAATGACCAACTAAAATTAATATCAAAAATCTAATCATCTTGCTTATCGCACTGTATTTCTTTCGTTTTCACAGCCCAATCGTACATTGCTGAGCTTTCTTTATTGTCTATTTTTCTATCCTCCAAAAGATGTGGCATCATTTCGGCAATCGCATTTATTATATTGATCTGCTTTTTTTCGATTGCTATATCAATTGGGGATTGAAAATTATTGTTAACTACTCTAAGATCAGCACCTTGTAATAAGAGAAAGCGCACTATGTCTACCTCACCTTGTTTAACTGAATAAATGAGAGGAGTATCACCCAATTTATTTCTAAACCTTAGTATCTCTTGAATTGTTAATCCAATTTTTTCTAGCTTACTTATTACTCCTCTTAAGCAAGTTAAGTTGTTCTTCTTAATGCAGTAAAAAAATTGCTTACTGTAATCATCAATAAACACAGTTGTAGGAAGATGCTCATTAAGGCTATCATATTGTCGTTTATATATTGACTTGCTTTGTATGTCTTTATGACCCCATTCTTTTATTGGTTCTCTGTTTAGCTTTGTCCATTTTTGTAAACTTTTCTTTTCACTTTGCTCTTCTTCATCTTTTTTAGTTATAGGTTTTACTCTATTGCGGTCCTTGGAATTACTGTTTGTTTCTTTCACTTTTTTTTCTTCAGACTGATTCTCTACTTTTTCTTTTTTTCCCTCTAATAATTGACTCGCATCACTTTTTGAAAGTTCATTATCTTTTATATCAATCTTCTGATCAGCTTGTAGATTTTTTTGCGGGTTAGCTGTATTCTCATTTAAATCAGCACTTAAAGGCAAAGGCTCTGGTTTCAAATCTTTATTCACTTCTTTATTGGCCACATTTGGTAAATTTTGAGCAAATTTGTCTGTGCTTCCTTCTAGCTGGTCATTTGGCAAATCTTTATCAATCCTTTCACCTTCACTTATAGTTTTTTCAACCACGAAAGCTTTGTTCTCGTTGTGTTGCAGTTTCTCTTTATCGGTAGTGCCGTCTAATCTTTTGCTCTCAGCCTCTTGTGTTTGTTTAGCATCGACGTTGCTTTTTAACTCATCTTTTTGATTTGTGCTATCTTGCTTCCTTACACCTACATTTTCGTTTTTATGAACTGATTCAATTTTCTTTTCTTCAAGCTGCTCTACGGCAAACAGGATGGGTGATCCGAATACGACAGCTAATAATATAAAATATAAAATATTCTTCATAAATATCCCAAGCATAAGCTTAATTAAAATGATACTATAATCAAATGATTAATCTACAGTAAAAAATGCCTTAGGATTTAATTTATAAAAAAACAATAGATTTTTTGTATCTGTTCAGGGGCATCGCAAATATTGAAGCAAAGTGGTCAGTGCTTACTGTACGAACATTGTGGTTTGAGAGCAATCTCCGCTAGGGAGGATGTCATCCCAGTGCCCAGACACTGGGATCCAGAAAACTTAACTTTAAATAAGTGGCTGCATAATAAACTACACATTAAACCTAAAGTGCATTATATCGCCATCTTGCACGATATAATCTCTGCCTTCAAAGCGAATTTTTCCTGCGTCTTTGCAAGCTGATTCACTTCCATACTTTATGTAGTCTGCAAAGCTTATTGTCTCTGCTTTTATAAAGCCTTTCTCAAAATCAGTGTGGATTACACCTGCTGCTTTATCGGCTGTTGACCCTATTTTTACTGGCCATGCACGTGCTTCTTTGGGGCCCACAGTAAAGAAAGTTATCATACTCAGCACTTCATACATAATACGCGCTACTCCATCAAGGCCTGATTCTTGTAAGCCAAATTCTGATAAAAAACTCTGTTTTTCCTCTTCACTATCAAGATTTGCAATATCTGCTTCGAGTTTTGCTGAAATGCAATAAAATTTGCTTTTATTTTCCTCCGCCATCCTCTCTACCTTTTTAGATAATTCATTGCCAGTTATAACATTTGTATCTTCAACATTGCAAACGTACATAACGGGCTTTGTTGTCAGCAATTGAAGCAACTTCATCTCATCTTCATTGATATTCTCCAAACTTCTTGCAGGTTTACCTAATTTTAAAGTAGCTAATACCTCTTGCATTAATTCAAGTTGTCTCTTTAGCTCTTTATCACCTTGCTTTGCTTTCTTTTCCAATTGAGGAAGCCTTTTTTCTATGCTATCAATATCAGCTAGGATTAATTCCATTTCTACCACTTCAGCATCTGATATTGGATCTATTTTACTGTGTATATGGCTGATATCGTCATCCGTAAAGCACCTGAGCAGATGAACGATGGCATCAACTTCTCTGATATGGCTTAAAAATTTATTGCCAAGCCCTTCGCCTTTGCTCGCACCCTTTACCAGACCTGCAATATCTACAACTTCTAATTGGTTGTAGATTACCTTCTCTGAGCCTGCAATTGCTGCGATTTGTTTCAAACGTTGATCTTTTATCGAAATCTTGCCTATATTTGGCTCGATTGTGCAAAAAGGATAATTTGCAGCTTCGGCTGCACTTGACTCTGTAAGCGCATTAAATAAGGTTGATTTTCCTATGTTTGGTAACCCAACTATACCGCAGTTAAAACTCATATTTGCTATGTAAAATTATAACTATTGCATAATTTAAAAATTTCTGCTATACTTAATTAGTCGCTTATTGACAATTTTGTTGGTATAGTAATATATAGCTTAAATTAAGGTAAAACTATGACTACAGCTAAGAAACGGAAACTACCAAGTGACTTTCATGATGTTGAGGTTGGAATAAAAAGGCCCAGGATCTCAGGGCAAGAAATAACTCTTTTAAATAGTAACCCTTACCCTGACAATTTCTATGTAGGACAAGCAATTGGTAATGGAAGCTGTTTTTTTGACTCGTTCAGGCAAAGTCTAGAACAACAGACAGGAGAGCAAGTTACTGCCGAAAAATTAAGAAATGATTGTAGGGAATTTGCGCAAAAGAATCCACCAAAGTGGTTTACAAATGCAATTGTCAATAGTCATGATAACAATGGCCAGCACCGTAGTGAAACTGTAGATGATTATACAGCAGACATTATGCGTAACAGTAGGTGGGGTGATCCTGACGTTGAAGGCAGAATACTTTGTGAAAAGTATAAGGTAAAGCTACATGTTATAGAGAACCAGACTGTTGATAACCAAGATCTGTCTTTGCATGAATTAATAGACAATTCAGGTTCAAAAAGTGCAGGTGAATACAATAAAGTTGATTATGATGATAGTAGTACTGTGCATATAATAAACAAAGGCGGATTGCATTTCGAACCATTGCTTGATAGAAATAAAAGTTCAGCAAAACAACTGCAAGAGGAAACCAAACTTAAACAAGAGCAAGAAGATTTCCTATTAGCAAAAAAACTGCAGCTAGACGAGATCTTAGAATATTGTAACCTTTCAAAGGATATCTCTGAGAGAGCAGAGGTTGAAAAGGGATTTGATAAGTTATTGGCAGAAAATGCTGATGGAAAAATTGGTGATGTTGTAGGGCAGTGCGTTCGTGATATAAAGCAGCGCATAGAGCAGCAAAACCCTTCAAGTTTACTAAGATGTGGTACGGAATCGATGGCAGAACCATTTCATCAACAACGAGCACCACAACTTGTAAAATCTTAATAGCCCTGTATATTTTTATATAGGGCTTTTGCAAGCATTTCATATAATATGAACTTGCAGTACGTACTAACCTAAATGCAAGTTGACCATGAGACTAGTTTAATTATTGATGCCATAGAGGAATTTGGTGGTGAGGCTAGGCTTGTCGGCGGGTGTGTGAGAGACTCAATTTTGCAGCGTGATGTCCACGACATCGATTTAGCTACTAATTTGCTTCCCAATCAAACGATTAAAGCGCTAAAACTCCGTAATATAAAAACTATTCCAACTGGCTTAAAACATGGAACTATCACTGCGATTCTAAATCAGAGGTCTTTTGAAATTACGACACTAAGGCATGATGTGAAATGTGATGGTAGGCATGCAAAAGTAGAATTTACCAATAATTGGCAAGCGGATGCTTCAAGGCGCGACTTTACATTTAATGCTCTGTATGCAGATAAGCATGGCCATATATATGACTACTTTGGTGGTATAGAGGACTTAAAAGCGCGAAGGTTAAACTTTATAGGCAACGCTGAAGATAGAATTAAAGAAGACTATCTACGTATTCTAAGAGCTTTTCGTTTTCATGCAAAAATATGTGTCGGAGATTTGAGTGATGAAATACTAAGCGTATGCAAAAAGCATTCGCATATGATCCAAAACCTCTCTGGAGAGAGAATAAGAGATGAAATACTTAAATTGCTGGAGTGCAATGATCCTTTTCCAACACTTAAGAGCATGCAAGAATCTGATGTTTTGCAAAAGATTATCCCAAAAGAAGTAAAATGCGAAATTCTGTCTTCGCCACTTCTTTTGGGCACTGATGCACTAGTAAAATTAGCGTTACTCCTTAGGGCTACTAAAAAAAATGACAGGTTAAGTCTTGGAGAATATGTAAGCAAATTTTTACGTCTTTCGAACAAGCAAAAGAAAAAGCTGCTATTTTTACTATCCAACGATATCAAAACAGAACTCTCAGAAAAAGAGCAAAAAAAATACATATCTTTATTTGGTAGAGAATTATATTGTGATTTAGTGAAAATTTGTGGTGTTGAGTCTGGAGAAAATGTTGATGAATACATTTCATTTGCTAACACATTCAATATTCCAAAATTTCCTTTATCTGGCGATGATTTAATAAGTATAGGTCACCAGCCAGGAAAAAGTTTAGGTAGAAACTTGGAATTGCTAAAACAACATTGGGAAGATAGCTCCTACACTTTAACAAAAGAGGAGCTGGTGCTTTATGCTAAGAACCTATTCTAACTGCTTTCTGACTGTTCAATGAATGTATGCTTGCAATATTAGGGGAACTCATAGAGGAATTAGGTATATGTTCTTTTTTAGCTTTTTCTGTTAATTGATATTCGTTTACTCCTCCTTGAGTTTGATTACACATTCCCTGATCTGGAGATAAAAATTTATCTCTTATGCTTAATGCCAGTTGTAACTCTTGAATCTTATTTGAAAAACATTTCATTTTAGCCTCTGTTAATTTTCCTGTAACAATTTCTTTAAGCAATTCTCCTGAGTCGTTATTATTATTATTCTTGCTATTAAAGCTGTGCAAGATAGAGTCTACAATCTTATTTACCCCTTCTGGTTTGTTAAATTCTAATTTTTTTACGCATTTTCTAACAGAAGGTGACAACTTGGCTTTTAACGTGTCATCTCGTAGTTCTTTACCCATATTTTTTCCAATGTTACAATGTTCGTTGACAACTTCTTTAACCTTAGCTTCTATGATCTCCCTTGCGGATTGTTTCAAATTACTTTCTAATAATTCAAGCAGCTTACTGCTTTCAAATTTGCCATCATCTTGATTTGATAGAGACTTTATAGTTTCATTAAGCACGTTATGGCAAAAGTGTTTCTCTTTAAATTCAGGAAAACCTTTTTTTAACTCCTCGTTTTTCCCAGATAAAAAGTTATTGAGACCCTTATCCCTAGAAAGCTTATTGGGCAAGTTTCGTAATTTTGAAAGAGTTGATTTTGCAGTAGATACTGTACTCACTGCACCTGCCTTTTTAGCCAATTGACCTTCTTTTGCTTCCTGTAGTTTCTTAGTGTCAGCTTTCAATTGACCTTCTAAATCAATCTCCAATTGTTGTTTAGATTCTTGAACACTTTGTAATTGCTTCCCCAAGTTCTCCATTTCACCCAATTGAGCAGTCAATGTATTCACACTTAATCGTAGAGCTTTGTTTTCATGACCTAAGTCACTGACTTTATTTTCTAATTCAGTATTTTTGTCTTTAGCCTGACACAATTTATCAGTCTGTGATTTAAGTAAAGCCACTAATTTGCTAGCTTGCCATTGTTGATTCAATTCAATTAATTTATCCTCCTTGTCCTTTAACCTACTCTTAAGTTCTATTATTTGTGCTTGCAGACTTTCATTATCCTCTTCTTGTTCGCCTGCATCTTCTGTAAGTCCCTTATAACTCTTTTCAAGTCCTTCAATTGCAGATCGTAATTCTCTATTTTCTTCTTTTAAGGAAGCATTTTGTAAACGTTCAAGTTCTAATTCCTGATTTATGCCCTCCAGCTGTTCTTCTAATGCTTCATCATCTTCCTCTGTTATCAATGCTACTCCATCAGTCTGAACCCCTCCATCTTTGTTTATCACTACACTTTGGCTCTCTTTCTCTACAACTTCAGGTTTTAAGTCAACTTGAACACTTCCATCTATTGTCTTAAAAGCATCAGTTTGAACTTCATTGTTTGCAGTAGTTTTATCGTAGTACAAAATATTTTCTGCCCATCTATTCCATCTCTTGGGCAATATTCGTCCAATCGTTTTTAGATATAACCAAGCAAATACAGTAGACCAGCTGTATTTTTTTTCCTTATTATTAATATTTAGCATAAAATTACCTTATTTTTTAACTTTAATTTACAGAAAATTTTAATAGTAATAAAGTTATATATATTAGTATAAATGTTAAACAAATACTAACTCAGGTGTCAAATTATGGTAAAGTCTTTGCCCGCCTAATACACTTTAAGCAGAAATGTACATGTCTGCAAGTACAGCATTTGCTTTTTCTATCGCTCTTGCTAACACTCCCTGTTCATTGTTCTGATTTTTCACATTGATTACCTGAGCAGCCAAGTTTGCAGGAAAAGTGACCAAACTGACTTCCCATAATTCCACTTGTTTTAACACTCTAGCTCCACTTTTATGATCAACATCATACTCTATAGGTATATAGCCGATGGAAAGTCCGTTAATTGCCCCAGTTTTGAGCATCAAATACACTTCTTCTGCTTTCTGAATACCCAAAAGTAAATGTGCGGTTATATACAGGCCAACATCATTTTCATAAATATCTATGATACTACCTATAGGTTCGTCAGGATTATGCTGCCAAAGGAGTTTTATTTTATTTCTGTTTAAATTTTCCTTAAATGCTCCGGGCAATATCAGATCATTTTGTTTATCAACTATGTTAAAAACGCTCGCATAACCAGAAAATACACCGTTTTCTCCTATACTTTTTATTGACAATGGTGAATAGAGAAATTTCTTATTCATAAAGCCTCCTGTAGTATTGGGAATTTTGTTTCGCAATGCACTGCGATATAATTCTATTATATGCAGTGCTCTAAAAGGGGGAAGCACTTTCTTAGTTACTAAAAACGCTAAATTGTAATATGGTACAATGTTACAACGATGTCATGAAAGTAGCTGAAACTGGTTCCTTTATGACGGCAGTACCTTCTCCTGTCATCCGAGTAGCCTCCTTTTTTTGTCATCCCAGTGCTTGACACTGGGATGGCTTTGTTGCATCGCTACTTATGAAAGGCTAACTATAGTTAGGATTATAAGCAACCTATTGA
>NZ_JAPQLN010000111.1:91694-110580 GCF_028981745.1 Wolbachia endosymbiont of Drosophila tristis
TAAAGAGCTAAAGATGCTGATAAGCTCCGACCAAAAGGTAATGTGACATTTTTCATTTCTGGATGTACGCAAATCACCGGTATAGAGAAGTCACCTAACCCACTGTTGTATGACAGAAGGAACAGGGTAAGCCTGTATTTCCGCCTATATGGCAAGCAAACCGCAAGGAACGCTGATGAAAATGCAGGTAAAGGATAATGGAGAAAGCGAATGCCATTTTGTAACGAAATGTATAGAATTTGTAACATTAATTCGCGTGAAAACGAGCAGATTTCCATTTGGTCCCTCGTGACAAGAAACTTTGTTAACCACTTGAGGTAGAGAAGCAGATGACCTTACCCACAGAAATGATGAAGAAATTAGGAATATTTTTTACAAAAAGGACAATACTAACAAAAGAACTTTATTCTATTTAAAATATAAAGTTACAATAAATTTTCCTGTCATCTCCAAATAAATTACATTAACTTAGTATTGTATATTGTTAATAACTTAAATAATACAACCATTTTCAGCAACAAAAACCAAAGGTCTTGAGATACAAGATATTTGTATGGTTACTATGATAGTTCCTTTTTTAAGAAAGTTTTAAATTTCATACCTAACAATAAACAACTTTAGGTTTAAATTTATGAAATCAGTTGTTATATACATCAGCAAATACGAATTTAACTGGTGTTATGGACTTAAATAAATTTACCGAAAAAGCAAAAAGTCTAATTCAAAGTGCTCAAATGAAAGCGTTGGGAGCTGGGCATCAGATTTTTATGCCTGAGCATTTACTAAAAGTGATGCTTGAAGATGAATCAGGTTTAGTTCAGGATTTGATAAACGCTTGTGGTGGAAATGTGCAGAGTATTTCCGATGCTGTGGATAGTGCAATAAAAAAGTTGCCAGTAATTGAAGGTCCAGGAAGTGGTGGCCTTCAACTTTCAAGAGAAATAGCAAAAGTTTTTGAAGATTCAATTGGTATTGCAAAGAGAAATAAAGATTCATTTGTTGCTGTCGAGCGTTTACTGCAGGGCCTCACTGCACAAAAAGATGATACTGTAGGCAAAATTCTGGCAGAGAATGGTGTGACTCCACAAAAACTGAACTCAGTTGTTGCAGAAATGAGAAAGGGCAGCAGTGCGGACTCGCCAAACAGTGAGGAAAAATTAAATGCGGCAAAGAAATATACAAAAGATGTTACAGAGCTTGCTATGCAAGGAAAGCTTGATCCTGTAATTGGTCGTGATGAAGAGATCAGAAGAACTATGCAGGTATCACTGAGGCGGACAAAAAATAATCCAGTGCTGATCGGTGAACCTGGTGTTGGAAAAACTGCAATAGTTGAGGGGCTTGCAAATAGAATTGTTGCAAACGATGTACCACTTGGTTTGCATGATGCAAAGGTCTTAGCTTTGGATCTTGGAGCACTAATTGCTGGCACTAAGTTTAGAGGAGAATTTGAAGAAAGGTTAAAAGCAGTTATTAATGAGCTTTCGAGAGCGGAGGGAAAAGTTATCTTGTTTATAGATGAGCTTCATACTTTAGTTGGAGCAGGAGCAATAAGTGGTGCAATGGATGCCTCGAATCTGCTGAAGCCTGCTCTTGCGCGTGGAGAAATTCGCTGTATAGGAGCCACAACTTTAGATGAATATCGTCAGCATATAGAAAAAGATCCTGCACTTGCAAGGCGTTTTCAGCCTGTGTTTATCTCTCAACCAACTGAAACTGATACCATTTCAATACTCAGGGGTTTGAAGGAAAGATATGAGGTGCATCATGGTATAAGAATTACAGACGGTGCAATAATTGCTGCTGCAACGTTATCCAATAGATATATAACAGATAGGTTTTTACCTGATAAAGCAATTGATTTGATTGATGAAGCAGCAAGTAGGGTGAGAATTGAAATGGATAGCAAGCCTGAAGTTATTGATGAACTTGAGAGAAAGGTTATACAGCTAAAGATTGAAGCAGAGGCTCTAAAAAAAGAAAGTGATGAAAATTCTAAACAGCGTTTAAAAAAGATAAATGAAGAGATCGAAAATCTAAACAGTAAATTTGCTGACTTGAACAGCAAATGGCAGATGGAAAAGAATAAAATAGCTAGAATACAAGAAACAGCCGAAAAATTAGATAACGCTAGAAAAGAGTTGGAATTAGTTCAGCGTAGTGGGAATTTGGGAAGGGCAGGAGAGCTGATGTATGGTGTGATCCCTCAGCTTGAGAATGAATTAAAAAATCAGGAAAAGGTTACTGATAGTTTCTTAAAGAAAGAAGTGACTGGAGATGATATTGCAAACATTGTTTCAAAGTGGACGGGAATTCCAGTTGATAATATGATGCATAGTGAAAAGGAAAAACTCCTTAACATGGAGAATGAAATAGGAAGAAGAGTAATAGGGCAGAAAGATGCAATAGAAGCGATAAGTAATGCAGTTAGGCGCTCCCGCTCTGGGGTGCAAGATACCAATAAGCCTTTTGGTTCATTTTTATTTTTAGGTCCAACTGGAGTTGGTAAAACCGAACTTGCGAAAGCCTTAGCTGAATTTCTGTTTGACGATCAATCAGCGCTTTTGCGTTTTGATATGTCAGAATATATGGAAAAACATTCTGTTTCAAAGTTAATTGGCGCGCCTCCAGGGTATGTTAGCTATGAACAAGGTGGCAGATTAACTGAAGCGGTAAGAAGAAGGCCATATCAGGTTATTCTGTTTGATGAAATCGAGAAAGCAAATCCAGATATATTTAATCTATTGCTGCAAATCTTGGATGAGGGTAGACTCACTGATAGTCATGGTAAATTAATTGATTTTCGCAACACCATACTGATTTTAACTTCTAACCTTGGCGCTGAGATAATGCTAAAAGGGAATGTTGATTCTGTAAGAAATGAAGTGATGCAAATAGTTAAATCAGCATTTCGTCCAGAATTTTTAAACAGGCTGGATGAAATTATTATATTCCACAGTTTAACCAGAGATGACATCTATAAAATTATAGATGTTCAATTTTCTTATTTACAAAAAACACTTGCTAAGCGTAAACTGAGTATAAGTTTGTTGCAGGAAGCTAAAGAACTAATAGCACAAACTGGCTATGACCCTGAATATGGAGCAAGGCCCTTAAAAAGGGTTATACAAGAGTGTATTCAAAATAATTTAGCTAAATTAGTTTTATCAGGGGAAGTAGTAGAAAATGATGAGCTAATAGTGTACGCTCTTGATAATGAAATCTTAGTTAAAAAGGTTTAAGTTCACTGTGTATTTTTGTTAAAAAAAATGTGTATAGATCATAATGTTGACACTGAGTCTTTATTTAAGTTAGCTGATCAAGAAAATCAGCAAGATAAAGAAAAAATTAAAAAATTTATTAAGTATTTTTATAGTTTTGTTTATAAAAGCGACCTAAAAGCCAATGATAAGTTTTTGCTATATATTGTAAACGATGCTTACAATTTTGTTTCTCAAAAAGAGAAAGATGAAAGTAAGTTAGTAGTAAGCAATATAGATGATATACCAGGAATAGAAGGCGATTTTACCACGATTAAGATAACAAACGATGATATGCCATTTTTGGTTGACTCCGTTATTGCAACTATTAAGTCGCACGATTTAACCATATGCTATTACAGCAACAGCATAATTAACATTAAAAGAAAAGATGGCCTAATAGACGAGATTTACTCTTTGGAAGAAAGCAATGGAGTCAAAGAGTCAGTCATATATGTAATTATCAAAGGTATAAGTGACAGCTTTGTTGATACATTAAAAGAATCTCTACAGAAAACGCTGAAAGCGGTTAATTGCGTTGTGAAAGATTGGCACTTAATGCTCAAGAAACTTGATGAGGCAAGTCTTTCTGTCATCCCAGCTGGGATCCAGGAAAAGGACACGTGGATTCCAGTGTCACGCACTGGAATGACACCAGACCGAAATCAAGAGCAAAAAGATTTTCTAGTTTGGTTAAAGAATAATAACTTCGTATTTCTAGGTTATCAAGAATATATTGCTGGTAAAGATGAAAAACTCGTCTGTGACAGCAAAAAGGACCTTGGCCTGATGAGAGTAGGTCAAAGTACGTTGATTCCTTCTGCAAACCTTGATTCCCTATACATATTGAGATCAGATCTAATCTCAATAGTCCATCGGCGTACATACATGAATTGTATAGGAGTAAAAGAATTTGATGACCAGGGTAATGTGGTAAAGGAACGGCGTTTTTTCGGGCTATTTACTTCTGTAGCGGAGGTCCAAGATATTAGAACTATTCCAATAATAAGAGATAAAGTTAAAGTTATAGAAAAAAATGCAGGGTTTGTAACCGGGGGCCACAATAACAAAGCTTTGATTTCTATTTTGCAAGTGTTCTCTTGTGATGAATTATTCCAATCAAATGAAGACGAATTATTTAAAATTTGCATTTCGATCATGTCTCTTGCGATTAGGCCAAGGGTCAGATTATTTTTAAGAAGAGTCGGGGATTTTATTAGTTGCATAGTGCTGATACCGATGCGTTATGCTAGCGCTAGGCTAATGTTCAAGATACGTGACATATTGAAGGATGAGACAAGTGCAGGAAGTTCAGATATTTATAACAATCACATTATCAATGAATATGATTTGATGAAATTGCATGTAGTGCTAAAGACCAAAAATGCTAGCGTTCTTGATGATGAAGTTTTGCGTATCGAAAACAAATTAAGAAACATTACAGAAAAGTGGGAAGATCGTTTTATAGACAATTTATACAATACTTTTAGCACTGTTGAGGATATATTCATCCGTTATTGCAAGGCATTTCCAATAAGCTATCAAGAGAGTTTCGAACCTCATGACGCATATTACGATATGAAAAAATTGGAGATAGTGAGGAAGAAAGGAGTTAGCGAGGTCGATTTAAGACTTACTCGTGATAATCTTAATTATCAATTAAAGGTTTATACTCCAAACAATGGAGGCCTTGAATTATCGAAGATATTAAGGATCACTAAGAATTTGGGAGCTAAAATTCTATCTCATAATGGCTATTACATAGAAATTAACGGTGGAATATGGATACACCATTTTGTGTTGTCAAGAGTCGATGAATTAATAGACAACATTACTCTAAAAGAGCAATTTGAAATAACACTTGCGAAAGTGTTTAGCAAGGAAATTAAAAATGACTATTTCAATAGTTTGATCATTATTGCTGGGCTCAAGTGGAAAGAAGTGCTTCTGGTTAGAGCGTTAAGTGCTTACCTAAAGCAGACGTCATTTAACTACAATCCAGAATATATCCAAAAGGTAGTCTCAGAGCATCCAAAAATAGTAAAGTATTTGATACAACTATTTCATGCAAGATTTGATCCTAACATAGACATTGATAGAGCAGAAACTACGGACATTGTCAGAGAAAAAATTGAGGAACTTCTAAAAGAGATCAGCAATGTTTCACATGATTACGTTTTGTGCTCGATATTTAACTTGATAATGGCTATTTTAAGGACCAGTTATTATCAAGACGATAAACCATATTTATCTACAAAATTTGACTCAAGTAAAATAAATGGTTTACCTGATCCTCGTCCGTATCGTGAATTGTATATTTATTCAAACCTTTTTGAGGGAATACATCTAAGAGGAGGGAAATTAGCCCGTGGTGGCTTAAGGTGGTCGGATAGGACGGAAGATTTTCGCACTGAAGTTTTGGGGCTCATGAAAGCTCAGATGACAAAAAATGCGGTTATTGTCCCTGTTGGTGCAAAGGGTGGGTTTGTAATAAAGCAAGCTTATAAAGATAAGAATATTTTAAGAGAGAAAAGTGTTGAGTGCTATAAGAGTTTTATCAGAGGAATGCTTGATATTACTGATAACGTGGTTGATGGTAAAATAATTCCACCAGAGAATGTGATTAGGTATGATGAAGATGATCCATATCTCGTGGTTGCTGCTGATAAAGGAACTGCTTCATTTTCTGATTATGCCAACCAGATAGCCTCTGAATATAACTTTTGGCTTGGCGATGCATTTGCATCTGGTGGATCAGTAGGTTACGACCATAAGAAAATGGGTATTACAGCAAGAGGTGCATGGATTGCAGCACAGAGGCATTTTTGGAAAATGAATAAGGATATTTACCAGGATGCAACTGTTATTGGAATTGGGGATATGGCTGGCGATCTATTTGGAAACGGTATGCTGCTTTCAAAAAATATACATTTAATCGGCGCATTTAACCATATGCATATTTTTATTGATCCAAATCCTGATGCAGAAAAGAGTTTCACAGAACGTAAACGTCTCTTTAAGTTACCATTTTCAACCTGGATGGATTATAACAAAGATTTGATCTCTCAGGGTGGCGGGGTATTTGAGCGTAGCAGCAAGCAAGTAAATCTTTCTCAAGAAATGAAAAAATGCTTGGACATAACGGAAGATACGTTATCTCCAAGTGATTTGATTAGATATCTACTCAAAGCAGAAGTGGACTTCATATGGAACGGAGGAATCGGCACGTTTGTTAAGGCAAAGAGTGAAAGTCATAGCATGGTCGGTGACAAAGCAAACGATGAATTAAGAGTAAACGGTAAGGATATTAGAGCTTCTATGTTTATAGAGGGTGGAAATCTTGGTTGTACACAGCTTGGGAGAATAGAATATGCTGAAAGAGGTGGATATATCAATGCAGATTTTGTTGATAATTCAGCCGGAGTGATATGTTCGGACCTTGAAGTTAACATTAAGATTGCATTTGTTTCAGCTATGAAAGCAGGGGGTATTTCTTTAGAAAAAAGGAATGAAATACTGGCAAGTATGGTGGATGAAGTTGCATCCAAGGTGCTTGAGAACCACAACAGAATTGAAACAAAAGCATTACTTCTTGAGTGTTTGCAAGCTAAAGAGAGATTGGAGCAGGACCACAGGTTACTGCTCAGTTTAGAAAAATCTGGGCTGTTAAACCGAAGCGTAGAATTTCTTCCAGCTGACGAAGAGGTAGCAAGGATGTTAACCGGTGCAGAAGGTTTCAGTTCTCCTCAGCTTTCTATTCTAATATCTTATGCTAGAACAGCAATAAAAAATAAAATTATACATTCCGATCTGCCTGAAAAAGATCTTATATCTAATGACTACTTGCTAGGTTATTTTCCTAAAAAGATGTCAACAGAGTTTAAGGATTTCATATTAAAACACCAACTTCGTAGAGAAATTATCTCCACTTGCATTGCAAATGATGTTGTAAATAGGATGGGCTGTATATTTATTAATAATTTAGTTGAGAATACTGGAATTAAGGTACACGAAGCAGTTAACATATATATCGTTGTTAACCACCTATATGATTTAAATAACCTGTGGCAGAAAATTGATGAATTGGATGGAAAAATTGATATTAACTCATACTTGCAAATAGTGAGAAATGTGCAGAAATTTATTGGCAGAGTATCGTTTTGGTTAGTAAAAAATCTTAGCTTTGTAGAATTGGATGATGTTACAAAATTTAAAGATGCAATTGAAACTTTAGGCCATGATGTTTTAGATGAACACCTGTTAAAGGTCTATAATCATGGATACACTTCTTTAGTGGAACTTAATATAGATAAAGATCTAGCAAAAAAAATTGCTGACCTGTGCGTTCTTACTTATGCACTGGATATTATATCTGTTGCTGAACAGACATCTTTGTCCATTCTTGATGCTGGTAAAATATACTTTGAGTTAAAGTCGCTGTTAAGATTCGATCTGATTAGGACAATTGCCATCAAGATGAAAAGCCGCTCTTCTTATTGGGATCGCAGCTTAGTTAATGATTTATTGGACGATTTAAGCAATTACCATCACAAGCTAGCTGTTAAAGTCATAAAAGCTACTGATAACCCTGAAGATAAGGTTCAAACCTGGGCTTGTAATGATAAGGACTACATAGAACGTTATAATAGTTTTTTAGATGAGATGGTTGCTTCTAAACTTGATTTAAGCAAATTAATATTTATAATCAGAAGGATTAAAGTACTTGCTTCATAGGAAAATGTTCAATATAGGTCTTTCAGAAATTTTAGTTGTAGCTTTAGTGAGCATAATTGTTCTTGATAAAAATAAGGTACCTGTATTTATTGATTTTATTAAGACTATATATAGGTATTTTACAATTGTAAGGTTAAAAGCCAGAAGGTTATTGAAGGATGCCGGAATTGAAGACTTATATAAAGAGTGTAATACTGAGAAAGTAAATTACATAGTTGGTAAAAATGGTAAGCTTTATCCTACTTACGATATAGATAATACATCTAAAGATAATGACAGCGAAGATTCTGGTAGTAGATGATGTACTATCTAATGTCAAGCTTTTAGAAGCTCGACTAAAAGCAGAGTACTATACGGTTATCGTAGCTCATGATGGTGAAGAAGCTATAGATTTAGTAGCAAAGCAGCAGCCTGATATTATATTACTTGATATCATGATGCCAAAGATGAATGGCTTTGAAGTTTGTAAGGAGCTAAAGAGTGATCCCTTGACAACCCATATTCCAATAATTATGGTAACTGCGCTGCATGATACTCATGATAGAGTGCAAGGTATTAATGCTGGCGCGGATGATTTTCTGACTAAACCAATAAACGAAACTGCTTTATCTTCACGAATTAAGTCTCTCACACGCTTAAAGATGATTATCGATGAATTGCGTTTGAGAGGAGAAACTAACGCTGAGATTGGTGGAGTCGCAGGAAACAGTATTATGGATTATTCCAATCAGATTTTTGATGCTAACGTACTTGTTATAGATGAGGATGTTCATCAAGCAGAGCAGATATATAATATATTAAAGCAACGCTTTAGGTCAATTAAAATACTGAGTGATCCAATGGAAGCATTGAAGGTTGGTATTGAGAATGGTTACGACCTGATCATTTCTGATATGCAATTTTCAAAAACTGACGGCTTGCGTTTGTGTTCTGAGTTTCGTAGTAAGGTGGAAACACGTTATACACCAATTCTGATTCTTTCTGAGGATTATGATAAAAACAATTTAGTAAAAGCACTTGATGTAGGTGCTAATGATTATTTAACAGTACCTTTGGATGAGGGTGAGCTAATAGCAAGGGTTAATTCGCAAGTAAAACGCAAAAGATATCAAGATGCCTTGAGAATGAATTTATTTAATAATGCGGAAATGTCTATAAAGGACCCATTAACTAACTGTTATAATAGAAGATATTTTGATGCACACTTAAGAAACATTGTTAAGGACTCTGTGGAAAAGGATAGAAGGTTGTCTCTTATGATACTTGATATAGACTATTTTAAGATAGTGAATGACAGTTTTGGGCATAGTGCTGGAGATGAACTTTTAAAGCAAATACAGAAAAGAATTTCTGAAAATATCAGAGTGACAGATTTACTAGCTAGGTTTGGTGGTGAGGAGTTTGTTGTTGTAATGCCAGATACCAATGTATCAGATGCGTATACTATTGCGGAGAGAATACGAAAAATTATTGCTAAAAAACCTTTTATACTTGCGGATAAAAATACAACCCACGATGTAACTGTGAGCATTGGAATTGCAGAAATGCAAGAATCTGACCTTGACAATATTAAAGAATTTATAGTACGTGCCGACAAATATTTATATAAAGCAAAAAACAGTGGTAGAAATAGAGTGGTTACTGGCTATAGCTAAAGTGGCTTAAGTTTGCCGACAACCGTCATTCCGCTACTAGTTAGCGGAATCTATGCTGAGATACCGCGAATGAATCGCGGTATGACGGTTCGCGGCAGCATGACGATAAGGTTTATACCTTGTCATTCCAGTGCTTGACACTGGAATCCAGTTTTCCATATAATCTCATCGAAAACGTTGTAACCACTTTCCATGCTAGTTTGCTTGTTCACAAGCAAACTTTTCTGGATCCCAGTGTCTGGGCACTGGGATGACATCATAGGGGCGCTGGGATGACACCCTGACAACCGTCGTCCCGCTGCTTGTTAGCTGGATCTATGCTAAGAGATACCGTGAATAAATCACGGTATGACGGTTCGCGGTGGCATGACGATAAGTTCGTCATCCCGCTACTTGTTAGCTGGATCTATGCTAAGAGATACCGCGAATGAATCGCGGTATGACGTAGGACTGCTAAGATTAAAGCGACAACATGAGGTTTCTCAGCTCTGGAAATTTCACGTTTAACTGCAAAAATAGATACTTATTTAAAAAATATCCTGTGACTTTCAGTCCTAACTGAAATTCTTGGAATGAGTAGCTGTTTTGTAGGTTATTATTGTATACATCATGTAACATTTGTGGAAAAGGTAGGAGTTTATCTGCATAATAATCTCCTACTTTTTTTGACACTGCTCTACCAGTTTTTGGAGAAATAAATTGTAAATTTTCCTTAACACCTGTTACAGCGCATTTGGATAAGTCTAACTTGAATCCCAATTGCGTAAGAAGCAGAAGCTCTAAGTTAAGATAATGGCTTTGCCAAGACTGATTGTTGTGTTTAATTACATCGATGAAATATCGAAAATTGTCATACAGCATGGCACAGGGTTCACTTTCTGGAAGCACTTTTTCTAAAATAGAGGAGAAAGAAACAATAGTAATGCTTTTTAACCTATCTTGAAAGAAATGATGGAATGGAGATTCGATTAATTCGCACTTAAAAAAACCTAGATTTTCAGGTAACTTAGCACTCCATTCTGCATGTAATAGATTACTTATCTGAAACTTATAATTGCTATTGTTTGTTAGCTTAGTTAATCCCCTGCGCTTTCCATGATTTTTTGTAAACAGAGAAAGAATTAAGTTTTTATCGCCGTATTTTTTAGCAGCTATAATGATGCCTTCATCTTTCCATCTCATTTAGAGTGTATTGACCGTATGATATATAGGATAGTGCACCTAGAGCGTGTAATCCATAAAAATCACTTACTCCGTTACTGTTTGCTTCCAAAGTTTCAAGGCTATGAGAGAGTAAGTTATTGGCTGCCACTCTTCTTCCTGAGCCTGATGCATTTCATACTGAGCTTTTGGTTTGCTAAATAATTGTTTGAATGATTTTAGTAACATTACTTTTCCTCGTCTGAAATTTTGGATAATTCAGCTTCTAATTCTTCTATCGTCGGTAAAGCTGTTTTTATGTTCTCTGGTAGATTTTCAGTTATTCGATATTCTGCTAGCCCTATTGGCTTGTTCATGTCTCGGAGTGTATATTTAGCAAGTACATCGTCTTTAGATTTACATAAGATTAACCCTATAGAAGGTTGATCTGTCGAGTGCTTCAGTAAATCATCAACTGCAGAAAGATAAAAATTCATTTTACCAGCATATTCCGGCTTAAAATCCTTATCTTTTAGTTCAATCACTACGAAGCAACGTAACTTTAAATGATAGAATAATAAATCAATATAAAAGTCTTTATTACCAACATCTAAATGAAATTGTCTACCAACAAATGCAAATCCTTCACCGAGTTCTAACAGAAATTTTTCCATATGCCCTACGAGTCCTTTTTCTACTTCTCTTTCATGAGCATCCTTACCTATACTTAAAAAATCAAAAATATACGGATCTTTTAATGTGTAATGTGCTAGATCGGATTGTGGAGATGGTAATTTTTCTTTAAAATTAGTTATTGCTTTTCCTTGACGTTTATGTAGTCCAAGTTCTATCTGCATCACCATAATGTTACGTGACCAGCCATGTTCAATAGCTTTTTTTACATAAAATAATCTTATTTCATGACTTTCTATTTTTTCCAAAAGAGTGATATTGTGATACCAAGTTAATTGTGCAAGAGGCTCCTGCACAAATTCAACATCAGGATATTCTTCGGCAAACTTACGCATATACTTCAGATTTCTCATGCTAAAGCCTTTCATTTCTGGAAATGTACTTCTCAAATCCTTACTTAATTGATCAATTACCTTAGCTCCCCAGGTATGTTCTTTTTGGCGTTTTAGGATCTCTGTACCAATATGGTGGTAAAGCAAAATAAGCTTACTATTTACTGCAAGTGCTGCTTTATAACGGTTTGTTGCAATATGATCCTTCAATTGCTCTAAAAATTCTGTATATTCTTTTGCTATAATTTTTGTCATACGGTTCCTTTTAATCCATTATACAATTCCTTTGTCTGTCGAGAAGACAATCTTCCGCTTGCCTTCAGCTTTGAAGGGATTCCTTATTGACTTCAAACTCGTCCATCAACTAAAATATATTGACTTTACGTGCAATATTAGCTTTAAACCAGTAAAACAAGCTGCTTAACATATGCGTTTTTTCTATTCGAATTATATTCTTTTTTTGTCTTTATGTTGTTTTTTGCTTTTTTCGTTATCTTCAACAAAAGCCCAAACGAATGATACGTTAGCTGTTCCTATACCACAAAGGAAAAAAGAAATAGTTGAGCACACTGTTGTAGCACAACCGAGGCAAATTATCGAAATGCAAGAAGAAGTCATTATTAACGAGGGTAAAGAATTCATTCCAATTCCAAAAAGAAAAAAAAGTGTAGAGAAAAAACTAAGAAGGGATGTTAGAGGGGCAAAAAATGAAATAGGAAACGAAAAAAGCGTTGAGAGCAAAAAGGATGAATTAGTTGTAACAGAAATTATTAACTCTATAAGAGACAAGCTCACAAAATGCTGGAGCATTCCTGAAAGCATAGCTTACAAAGAAAATTTTAATATAAAAATTAACTTATTGTTATCCAGTCAAGGCGAGATAATTATGGCGGATGTAGCAGACAGTGATTCCTATCGAAATAATCCACTTTTCAGGTCGATAGCAGATAATGCAATGCGTGCAGTATATAAATGTAGCCCATTGACCGGCTTGCCTACTCAGCACCACCACATTTGGCGTGAAGTAACACTAGATTTTATTCTATAGCTAAAGTAATTCTATAATTTAATAAGCCCACTGTATCCGTTCAGAATAGCAGCAAGGTAGTATAACCATAGAGTAAAAGTGAGTTTACAACAAATGGTGTCATCCCAGTGCTTGACACTGGGATGGCTTTGTTGCATCGCTACTTATGAAAGGCTAACTATAGTTAGGATTATAAGCAACCTATTGAAAATCTTGTTTTTTTGCAATCAATCTGATCAAATTTAAGAATAGTAATTTGTTATTTATATTAATAAATTTAATTCTATTGAAAATAGCTAAAGCATTGAAATTCTTGAATTTTAGCCGGATTGGTAAATGGTAGTGAAATTTCTTTTACTCAAATTTAGGTATTCATTGACCGTTCTTGTTATAAATACCAGAATAATAAGCTACTGATATTCCCTATCTTTTTTATCTTTAATCCATCATAGCTAGCGATGCAACAAAGCCCACTGGGATCCAGTTTTCTTTACAAATTCACCAAAAGTGCTTCATTCTATAACGCAAAACCCATACTTACCAAACCCAATGCATTACTTGCAATTAAGTTTCCTGGATCCAAGTAGTCTGGGCACTGCCGTCATAAAGGAACTAGTGTCAGCTACTTTCATGACACCCTTCTGGTAGGCCCAAATCGCAATGTTCGTACAGTTATGGAATGAACCGCGGTATGACGTAGGAAGATCTGAGCAAACTTTCAATCAGAAACAGCCAAAGATCTCTCTAAGATGTCAGTTTCTTTTGTATCTTCAACTTTACCGTCCTGGTCGAATGAAATTTGCAGAGACTTACTACTATACTTCCTTTTTCCTAAAAAATTTGCTTGTTTAATTTTATATGAGACATAGTACCAAACATTGTCATCGAACTTTGATACTAATGTTGGTGATCCTAAAGTGTGAACCACTTTTTCTTTATCGTCACCTACTTTTATCTTGCTCCACAATTCAACACTAATGCCAGGAGCTCCGTGATTGTGAATAGTGTGAGTGCAGCTCACTGTAAATAATAAAATAAAAGATATTAATACTCGCATTTCTGTTGATAAATTACTTGAAGCTATAATACACTAATAAATTATCTGCCGTCAAATTTCAAAAAAGTTAAATTGACTGATTCTCAATATCACTTAATATAATATTTACTTTAGAAAATAATAGGTGTCTTATGTCATTGTTAGAAGCAGATCCAATATACAAACCTTTTAATTACCCTTGGGCGTATGATGCGTGGCTGCAGCAACAAAGAATCCATTGGATACCTGAAGAAGTTCCGCTCGCTGATGACGTGAAGGATTGGAAAACTAAACTTTCAAGTGTAGAAAAAAATCTACTAACCCAGATCTTTAGATTTTTTACTCAGGCAGACATTGAAGTAAATAACTGCTACATGAGGCATTATTCAAATATATTTAAGCCAACAGAAATATGCATGATGCTTGCAAGCTTTTCCAATATGGAAACCATACACATTGCAGCTTATTCTTATCTTTTAGACACAATTGGCATGCCAGAAAGTGAGTATCAAGCATTTTTAAAGTATGATGCTATGAGAAAGAAATATGAATATATGTTGGAATTCGAGGAAAGCAAAAAACACGATAAAAAACATGTAGCTAAAACTCTAGCAGTGTTTGGTGCATTCACTGAAGGGTTGCAGTTATTTGCATCATTTGCAATTTTGCTCAATTTCCAACGTTTTGGAAAAATGAAAGGAATGGGGCAGATAATCGCCTGGTCAGCCCGTGATGAAACTTTGCACACCAATTCAATTATCATGTTATTTAATACATTTATTAAAGAGAATAATGAAATTTGGGACAACGAGTTTAAAGAGGAATTATATTCTGCATGTCGCACCATCGTTGAACTTGAGGACGAATTCATAAAGCTTGCCTTTGATTTAGGAGATGTTGAAGGACTATCCGCAGAAGAAGTGCGCAATTACATACGCTACGTAGCAAACAGACGGTTAATGCAATTAGGTCTTGAGTCCATATATGATGTCAATGATAATCCTATTCCGTGGCTTGATGAAATACTAAATGGCGTTGAACATACGAATTTCTTTGAAAATAGAGTAACAGAGTATAGCCGCGCAGCAACTCAAGGCACGTGGGAAGAAGCTTTTACTGAAAATGACACGAATAATAAGTGAATGCTAATTTCACTCTTTTTTGTCATTCCACTTTCATTACACCATTTGCTGTGCAGTTTAGACAGTTTTGCTTTACTTAACAACTAACTTACCATATATATGTCCATAGGACATTGGTATATAAGAACGTGCTACAACTATTAATCTTACTCACGGTCATCACTTCAGCTGCATTCTTTGGTCATTTAGTTCCAATGGAAGTAAAAACCTTCTTGTACTCAACGAGCCTTAGTATAAAAGAGGTTTTGCTATTTATAATGCCTTTTATTATTTTTGCGTTAATCTTTAGCAGTGTTAACAATCTTAAGCAGTCAGCTATAAAGTTCATATTGTTACTTATTATAATGATCTTCTTATCGAATCTGGCTTCAAGTTTAATAGCTTATTCTGTTGGGCATTTTATCATACAAAACACTTATTCAATACAAGATATAACGTATGAAGAAACAATTGTTCCCTTATGGTCGTTTAGACTGCCTGCATTGCTTTCTAATTTTTATGCCCTTGCTTGTGGATTTGTGTCCAGCATAGTAGTGTCCACACTGCTACCCAAAAAAAGCAGAGAGCTTTCGAACAAAATGTTAGATTTAACTCTCTTTATTTTGAAGACGTTTTTGACGCCGATTATTCCAATATTTGTACTTGGGCTTGCTTTAAAAATGCAGCATGATCAAGTTTTATCTATAATATTTAAGGATTACTCAATAATTTTCATTATTATAGCATCTGCAACCTATCTTTATGTTTTCCTCTTATATGGAGCAGCAAATTCATTCAAGATCACAAGCTGGATAGCTAGTATAGGCAATATGATACCGGCATTTATTACTGCAATGAGCACAATGTCTAGTAATGCAACTATGCCGCTTACTCTTGAAGGAAGCAAAAAAAATGTAAAGCAACCTGACATAGCATCGTCTGTTGTGCCCATAACTGCTAGCTTTCATTTAGTAGGTGATTGCTTTTTTATTATAATATTATCAATGATAATTGCCTCCGGTTATTCATTGTGCACAACAGACTATGTAACTTTCCTTCTCTATTTTTTGTTATTTAAGTTTGCTATCGTGGCAGTTCCGGCAGGAGGAATTATGGTAATGCTACCTATTCTTGAGAAATACCTCAAATTTTCTCCAGAAATGCTTTCGTTAATCACAGCACTGTATATAGTGTTTGATCCAATAATCACTTCAGCAAACGTTATGGGTAATGGTGCCTTTGCTATAATGTTTACAAAACTCTATGATAAGCTTAAGTAATGTCTATTTTAGCGATTGATACTGTAGGTATTGGTAGTGCAATAGCAATAGTTGATTATGATGGTAACTGTTTTGTAGAGCACAATTCCGCCAGCAACAATCATGCAGAATCATTTTTTCAAATTCTGAATACTTTGTTTGATAAGCACAACTATAATTATGATAAAATAGATCATTTAGTGGTAGTAGTTGGACCAGGAAGTTTCACTGGAATTAGAGTTGGTATATCAGCTGCACAAGGTATAAATCTTGCTACAAATAAGCCATTATACGGAGTTAGTGCGCTGGAAGTTCAAGCCTACGCAATATCTTTGCTTTGTACGAATAACAAAAAAAATATCAGAGCTATAGTCAAAAATGCTCAAGGGTTTTATACGCAGTTATTTGATTTCAATTTATTGCCACTATCTGCACCTGGATCCCAGTGTCACGCTACAAGCAGTACACATATGGATTGCAATTTAAATGCTAGCCATGCAGGGCTATTAGTCCGTTATAGATTAGAGAACAAGCAAAAATTAAATGAAGTTGAAGCTCTATATTTAAATGAGCCTCAGTATATGAAATCATTATAGACTATTCTTTCGCGTACATGCAATGTTACTAAGCTTGTGCATCTGGTTTACTATCTCTTGAGCTACTTCTTTTATACTCATATCTGAATTTTCTATCTCTATGGCACTTGGTGGTATAAATAAATCGTCAGTCCTAAATTTCTCTACAATGCTATTTAGATTAATCACCTTCCTATTTTTTCTTTGCCTTTTTAATGCAATACGCTTTTGTAATGTCGGTAGATCACACCTAAGTACCACAGGAAGGATTTCTGTGTTCATTTTTTTACTAAGCCTTACTATTGAATCATACATCCTCATGTTCTGGTCATTATTTTCCATCAACTCATCAATAAATATGTAATTTTTTGAGTGAATCGGATAATTTTCTATTACCTGAAGCATAATTTGCATAATGCTATATATTCTATCTTGAACTTCTTTAGGTATTTGATCACGTTCAAAGACACCATCGTATATAGAGCAAGCTTGAACATTGTTATAGAACTTACTATTTACAATTAATGCGTTTATCATATTAGATAATTCTATTGCTGTGGAAAGTGTACCACTTCCCGAAAGACCAGAGAGATATATGAAAAATCCTGCTGGCTGTTTTTTTGTGTTAATATTTACCATATTATTTTGAATCTTGAAACTTACATTTATAATAACATAAAAATGAAGCTTTAAAACATATGAAATATTATATAGAAAATTACTTTTGCAGTTAAGATATTATGTAATTTAAAAACATAAATTCTGTATATAAACTCTATAATAACGATAACTATTTTTAAGCAAGCTACAACACAAAAGTGTTTGGTATTCAGAAAGCAAGACAGAGTGGCATAGACTTATTAGTTTACTACAAGTCTCTTTTCGCGTATAAACCTTCAGAAGATTCTAACAGAGGATTGTGTTGTTAACAAAGAGCAGAGTAAAAAGGGATCTAGTCTATGCCTATCAGATTTTGTCCTACCTTAAGTTCGATGATCATACATATACTCACCTTTCAGTGCGTTCTGAAGATCAAAAGTCGTTTTATATTTATCCGTTTGGTATGCGTTTTGATGAAGTAGATGAACGTTCGTTAATGAAAGTATCATTTGATGGAGATGTAATTGAAGGCAAAGAATATCAATATAATAGAACTGGCTATATAATTCATGGTTTTGTTTATCAAGCAAGGAAAGATATTCAAGCAATTTTTCACTTGCATACACCTTCTATTGTAGCGGTTTCTTCTCTCAAAGATGGGCTGCTTCCTATAAGTCAATGGGCACTGCACTTTTACAATAAAATCTCTTACCATAATTATAATTCCCTAGCACTTAGCGATACAGAAGGAAAGAGGTTAATAGCTGATCTGAAAGAAAATTTTGTCATGTTAATGCGTAATCATGGATCTATAACGTGTGGTCGGACTATACAAGAAGCAATGTTTTACTCGTATCATTTAGAACAAGCGTGCAAAACTCAATGTTTAACGTTAGCAATGAATAAGGAGTTATCAATTCCAAGTGAAGAAATTTGCTCAAAAGCTGTAAAGGATCTCCTATCTTTTGAAAGCAATCTTGGTGAGAGGGATTGGCACGCATGGGTTAGACTAATTAAAAGTAAGTTGTAAGAGACTTTCGCACTACTATCTGTCATCCAAGTAGTGACCTTACCCAGAAAAAGTAGAGAGAAAGTTAAGACGTTTTTGGAGTAAAATAAAACGTTTTTTCAAAATATGACAAATAGAAGAGAATATACAGCAGAATTCAAATTAGAAGCTGTTAAGCTGGTTAAAGAAACAGGTCAAGCAAGTACAAAAATAGCAAAAGATCTAGGTATAGATGGCAGTATGTTAAGTAAGAAAATATGATGGAAAAATGTCTGTAGCATACGCATTTCCAGGCAAAGGCTCCTTATGACAAAGAAAGATTTGATCTAAAAAAAGAGCTAATAAGAGAAAGAGACATCTTAAAAAAAGCCCTGGGCAAAGAAAAAGAGTAAAGTATTCTTTTATATAGAAATTGCTATAAAACACAGGAACTATGTAGGGTTTT